>JADJJE010000030.1 GCA_016706685.1 Sandaracinaceae bacterium
CCCGTAGGGCGCGGGGTTCAGCGTGCGCAGCGACGCGTACAAGTCGCTGGGCCGCACGTCCGTGGTGGCCCGGAAGGTCTGGCTCAACACCACCTCGAACAGGTCACCGCGCGCGAAAGCGTCGAGCGCGCTCCGCACCCCAGCCTCGAACTCGGCTTCGGTGTGGTCGCTCTCGACGGGGCCCAGGTGGCCGCCGCGCGGCAGGTCGTCCGCCGCTCCCGCGACAGGTCTCGCGAGCCCGCGTGTGGTCGCCGTGCCCGTGGCCAGTTCGTAGGTCACGCGCTCGGCGCGCCCCTCTTGGGAGTCCACGAACACCAGCTCGTCCGGGAGGTACAGCACCAGATCGCGCGCCCCGAGCGGCAGCGGCAGCTGTGAGCGTACGGGCTCGAAGCGGAACCCGAGGCCGTAGCCGAACGCGCCGTACAGCCCCAGCAGCCCGTCGCCCGCGTGGCCCAGGTGTGCCACCAGGGCGCGCAGCAGGTCGAACACCGACGCCGACCGGCTGCGCTCCTCTTCCGACTCCGGGGCCACCGCGGGGCGCACGCGCGCGCGGATGACGTCGTCCGCTATCTGCACGTCCATGAGCGCGCTGGTCTCGCTCACCACGGGCAGCAGCATGCGCAGCAGGGCAGCCCCCCGCATGTTCAGGGCCGCGAGCTCCACGCGCTCGCTGCTGCACGTGATGCGCAGCGGCGGGTTCACCAAGCCGATGTCGTAGCGGCTGTAGCGCCCCGGGAACTCGAAGCTGGACCCGAGCAGCACGCCGGGCTGCGTGTCGAGCGCGCGCGCCATGGACGAGAGGGCCGCCCGCGCCTCGGTGAGCGTGAGCGGCAGCGTGTGACGCTCGACGTGGACACCGCCACCGGTGATGTAGTGCGTGGTGGCGTGCGCTTCGAGCGCGGGCGATGAAGCAGGGATGACGGACAGGGGCTGCATGGTCGAGACTCCTTGCCTCCCTCGCGCCCGCTGAAGTCCTCTCGCTTCGCTCGGCCGCCGGGAGGCGACCGGGGTCGCCTCTTCTGGGGCCGAAAACAGAACGGCCGCCAGAGGGAGGCGGCCGCGAACGATGACTGAGCAACGAATATCGCGCGGCGCCTCCTAGGAGGTAAACCACCAGCGCGGATACGAGTTGATGCTGCGAAGCATGGCCACAAGGTGGCGCACTACCCTGGGAGCGTCAAGTAGTCCGGTCTCGACCGCGTGCGCCCACTGGGCGTTAGCTCTCCGACACCACGATGACCTTGTCCGCCGTCGTGAACGTGATGGCGTCCGCCTTCTTCGGGTTCACCACCACGCCATAGGCCTGCGACGCGTCGAACGACTTGGCCGCGATGCGGTAGCCGATCGCGATCTCGCCGCGACGCCGCGCGGCCTCCACCACCGTGTGGAACGTCATGGCCTGCCCGGTCTGCACGTAGTGGTCCATGGGCTTCAGGTAGATCTCCGCGCCGTCCGGATCGAAGAGGTCCATGAGCACGGGGTACAGGTCCGCGTTCTCGGCGGTCTGGCACATCATCAAGCTCACCAGCTTCTCGCTCACGATGAAGTCGTCGGCTTGCGTGATCTCGGCCAGCTGCCGGTTCCGCACGTCGCGCATCTCGCTCACGATGGAGAAGTCGAGGTTCAGCCGCTCGCCCATCTCGCGCAGGTGCAGCAGCGTGACCAGCACGCGCGCGTCGGCCCGCTGCGCCGGGAGGTCGTCGCTGCACATCACCAGGATGTGGTCGAAGGTCTCGGGCTTGGTGGACTCGAGCACGCTGCGGTCCGTGGTATCGCCCGTGCGCACCTCGAGCCGCTGGGACACGAGCGGTCCGATGGCCTCCTCCACGTGGCTGACTTCGGCGGTGTCGGCGACGATGCGCACGTACGAGCCGGGCGCCACGTAGGCGTCGAGGCCACGTACGATGGCGGGCACACCGTCGCTGAAGCCCAGCACGAGGGTGCGCTCGGTCTCCACCGTCTTCGGCGGCGCCTCCACGATCAGCGCCGCGTCGAATCTTCGGAGCGTCGGTGCTCGCCACCAGCGTGTCGTCGTCGCGCGAGATGGCGATGATGCGGTCGCCCTTCTGGATGCGGGTGTCGAGCGGCGGCAGCACGCGCGGCCCTTCGCTCGTGCGGATGCCGATGACGGCCGACTCGGGGTACAGGAAGAGCGCCTCGCCGAGCGTCTTGCCCACCAGCTCGGGCGCCTCCGCGATGTAGATTTCGTCGCCGTCGAAGTCGAGCAGCTCCGTGTGCACCACCGAGAGACCCGACTGTCGGCACGTCTGCACGGTGATGCGCGAGATGAGGTCGCCGATGAGCACCACCGAGACCTCGGCCTTGCCCACCATCTTGGCGACCGCGACGTTCTTCTCGTCCTTCACGGCGGCCACGATGTGATACGGCTCGGCGCGCCGGTTGGGGGCGTTGGTGATGGCCAAGATGGCCTTGATGACCGTGATGTCCGGATCCTCGTCCTCGGGCGACAGCACGATGATGGACTTGGTGCCCTGCACGTTCACCATGTCGAGGTCGATCGGGTCGGCCGGATTTCCGGAGCGGCACACCACGCGCACGCGCCCCGTGTCGGGCACGCGGGCGCGCAGCTCGTCCTCCATCTCCACCTTGTCGCGCTCGGACAGGATGACCACGCACGCGTCGCGCGCGTTCTCGTTGGCGATGGTCAGCTCTGAGAGCACGGTGTCGATGGCGGACGTGAAGCCCAGGATGAGCACGTGGTCCGACTCGATGACCTTCGAGCGCCCCTTGCGCATCTCGTCGATGCGCGCCTCGAGACCCGCGTTGAGCACGCCGATCAGCGCGGACACCACGAAGATGCCACCCAAGGTGATGGCGAAGTTGGTGAGCAGGAAGGGCCAGCTGCCCGCGTCACCCCCCAGGGCGCCTGCGTCCATGGCGCGCATGAGCGCGTACCACAGCGTCTCCACGAAGCTCTTGTCCGCGACCTCCTCGGGCATGATGCCGAAGGCGATGACCACGATGGCGTACACCACCATCATCAGGAACGTGACCACCGCGAGCCAGGCGATCAGGGCACGCGTGCCCTTGGCCATGGAGTTGTCGAAGGCATAACGGAGGCGTTCTCGGACGGTCGGTTTCATCGCGGCCACAGGTACCACGGAACGCCCGGTTCCACTTGTTTTGAAAAGTTACAGGCATCCTTCCTGTTCGCCCCACCTTCGGCGCCGAGGGAGCGGGGAGTTTGCCGCGTCGCTCGTGGTACCAATTCGAGACCATGCCTCGCTGTCTCCCAACCATCATCGCCGCGTTCTTGGTCGCCTGTGGGACGCCCACCTACACCGAGGGAACCTACGCCATGGCCACGGAGAGCCTGGACGAGTGGATCGCCCGAGCCGATGAGCCCTTGCGCAGCGAGCTGGCCGCGCATCGGGCCGAGTTCGATCGTCGCATGACCGCGCTGCCCACGGACCCTGCGGCGCGGTCGGCCGCCATTGGGGACATCTACACGGAGGCCATGGAGACGCGCTCGACCTACCAGGGCGCATCCTCGACGACCTTCGCTCGCGCGCCCGTCCCGCGCTCGCGGCGTCGGGGCTCATCGGCTACTGGTCGGACAACAACTATCGCCTGAACATCGAGGCGGACGGTCGCATGAGCTACTCGCGGAAGGGCCAGAGCACCCACATCTCGGGCGAGATCATCCGGGTGGATCCCACGGGGCTCCGGTTCCAGGTGTTTGTACTCGGGTCGGCGGACCGCGAGTTCAGCGTGGAGCACGCGCCCCGCATGGAGGGAACGCTGCGGGTCATCCGGGTGAACGGCAATATGCTGCGGTTCTGGCAGTGACCCGGCGCGGCGCATCGCCCGGCGCGAAGTAGACTGCGCGCGATGTCCGTCTCCGCCTGCCAGTTGCTGTTCGTTGCCGTAGACCCCGAGGGCCTCGCCGTCGAGTGCGGCCCCGTCCACTTCACGCGGGCGCAGCTGACGCAGCGGTCGCTGTCCTTCGCGACCCTCCTGCGCGACGCGGACATCCAAGCCGACGACCACGTGGCCTTGCTGTGTCGCAACCGCGCGGAGGTGCTGGAGGTGGTGCTCGGGTCGCTGCTGGCGGGCGTGTGGCTCACCCCCGTGAACTGGCACCTGGCCGCCGCCGAGATCCGCTTCGTGCTGCGCGACTCGGGCGCGAAGCTGGTGGTGGTGGACGAGGCGCACCGCGCGCTGGTGCCGGAGGGCGTGGCCACGTTGCTCCTCGGGCCCGAGTACGAGCGAGCGCTCGCCAATGCCCAAGCGCTCCCGCTCGACCTCACTGCTCCGCCGGGGGGCACCATGATGTACACCAGCGGCACCAGCGGGCAGCCCAAGGGCGTGCAGCGGCAGCGCCCGAGCACGCTCCAGGCAGCGCTCGAGACCTACCGCGCCACCGCACGCCTGGTGGGCTTCACGGCTCCCGGCGTGCACTTGGTGCCCGGCCCGCTCTATCACGCGGCCCCGCTGCTGTTCGCGCTCTACGATGCGCTCTCCGGCTCCTCGGTGGTGGTCATGGACCGCTGGGACACCGAGCACTGCCTCGCCCTGCTGCGCGAGCGCGGGGTCACGCACGTGCACCTGGTGCCCACCATGATCGTGCGGCTGCTGCGCGTGCTGGATGCGCGCAACGAGCCCACCCCCACGGGGCTGCGCGTGCTCTTGCACGGCGCCGCGCCCATCGCGCCGGCCGTCAAGCACCAGGCCATCCGGCGCTTCGGGCCCGTGCTGACCGAGTACTGGGGCGCCACCGAGGGCGGCGTCTACACCCTACTGGACACGGCCGACTGGCTCGCCCACCCGGGCAGCGTGGGGCGCGCCCTGCCCAGCTTCGAGGTGTACGCCGTGGATGACGCCGGCACGCGCTTGGCGGCGAACGAGCGCGGCACCCTGGTGTGCCGTCACCGTCAGCTGAGCACGCCGTTCGTGTACCACCTGGCCCCGGAGAAGACGCGCGCGGCCTACGTGGCGGAGGGCGTCTTCACCGTGGGTGACCTGGGTCACGTGGACGAGCAGGGGTTCGTGTACTTGTCCGACCGGCGCAGCGACCTGATCCTGTGCGGAGGGGTGAACGTGTATCCCGCCGAGGTGGTGCGGGTGCTCGCCGCGCACGCCCACGTGGCCGACCTGGTGGTCACGGGCACGCCCGACGACGAGTGGGGCGAGCGTGTGGTGGCCGTCATCGAGCCCACCGCAGGCGCCGTCCGCGCCTCGCTGGAGGCCGAGCTGCGGACGCTCTGCGAGGCGGAGCTAGCGCGCTTCAAGCACCCCCAGCGCTACGTCTTCGTGGACCAGCTGCCGCGCCTGCCTTCGGGCAAGGTGCGCACCCAGGACATCGCGGCGCTGGTGGCGCCCGGCTAGCCGCGCTGTCACGGGATTCCCCCCCCTGTGCTGGGGAATCCAGGAGCTTTCACGGCGGGCCCACCCGTGGTACGTCCTCGCTCCGATTCGCCGCCGCTTCCGGCTCCACGCATGAACCCCTCCATCCTGCCTCCCCCGCTCAATGCAGAGCGCGTCGACACCGCCGGGCAGTCGCGCGCGGAGCGCCTGTTCCCATTGTTGACCACGCTGCGTGGGTATAAGCGCAGCGACTTCCGGGGCGACTTCATCGCGGGCCTCACGGTGGCGCTGTTCACCATCCCACAGGGCATGGCCTACGCCCTCATCGCGGGTTTCCCACCGTCGGCGGGCCTCGCCACTGCCGTGGCCGCCTCCATCTTGGGGGCCGCGTTCGGCAGCTCCGAGTACCTCATCAACGGGCCCACCAACGCCATCGCCGTCATGATCGCCGGCAACGCGGCGCTCTTCGCCACGCAGGGCGATCCGATCCAGGCCATCATCCTGCTCACGCTCATCATCGGCGTGGTGCAGACCATCGCGGGCCTGCTGCGCCTCGGGACCATGACGCGCTTCGTCAGCGAGTCGGTGCTGGTGGGCTTCACGGCGGGCGCCGGCGTCTACATCGTGGTCAACCAGCTGCCGGGTTTCCTGGGCGTGGCGCGCGCCGACGTGGTGCCCACGCTGTGGGGCTGGGTGCCCACCAAGTGCGCGCTCTTCGACTTCATGCGGCTGGTGAGCTCGCTGCACCACATCCACCTCGCCACGCTGGCGTTGGCTTCAGGCACGTTCGTGTGCGTGCGCGTCCTGCAGCGCCTCGAGCCCAGCATCGGGCGGCGCGTGCCGGCGCCCTTCGCCGCAGTGGTCATCGTGTCCGTGCTCGCGTGGCTGCTGGGCCTCACGGAGGACGGCACGCCGCACCGGGTGGCGCTCATCCGCGACATCGAGCCGCTCACCCGCTCGCTGCCTTGGCCACGCATGCCCACCTTCGACGCCCCGTCGTTCCGCGCGCTGGCGCAGCCGGCGTTCGCCATCGGGCTGATGGGCGCTGTGGAGGCGGTGGCCATCGGCAAGTCGCTCGCCACGCGCATGGGTCAGCGCTTCGACGCCAGCCGGCAGCTGGTGGGCGAGGGGCTCTGCAACGTGGGCGCTGCCATGGTGGGCGGCTTCGCGGCGTCCGGGTCGTTCAGCCGCACCATGGTCAACTTCGAGTCGGGTGCCACCACGCGCATGTCGTGCATCTTCTCGGGGGCGCTGGTGCTGGTCATCGTGGTGCTGTTCGCGCCGCAGGCCAACGAGATCCCCACCGCGGCGCTGGCCGGCACGCTGGTGCACATCGGCCTCAAGCTGGTGGACATCGGCCGCCTCAAGGCCGTGTTCGACAGCACGCCCGGCGACCGCATGGTGCTGGTGGTCACGTTCCTGGCCGTGCTCTTCGCCGAGCACCTCGAGAACGCGCTCTTCATCGGCATCGGCACGTCCATCTACTACGCGCTGCGGCGCGCCGAGGGCTTCAAGCTGCGCGTGCTGCTCGAGGGCGAAGACGGTGTGCTGCGCGAGGACCCGGACGTGGACCCCGCGGACATCGGGGACGTGACCGTGCTGAACCTGCAGGGCGAGCTGTACTTCGCGGCGGCCGAGGAGCTGGCGGCCGAGCTCACGCGCCAGCTGGACGCCAACACGCGCTTCCTGGTGCTGCGCGTCCAAGAGGCGTTCAACGCGGACGCCACCACGGTGGAGGCCATCGCCAGCGTGGCCGAGAAGGCGCGGGCGCGCGGCGGCCGCTTGATCCTGTGCGGCGTGCGCCAGAGCATGTACGGCGTGTTCGAGCGCGCCGGCCTGCTCGACAAGATCGGCAAGGACTCCATCTTCCAGACCGAGCGCGACCTGCTGCAGTCCACACGGCGGGCCATCGCCTTCGCCCACGAGCTGTCGGCCAAGGCGGCGGAGGCGGCGGCTGCGGCGGAGGCTGCGGAGGCGAACCAGCGCAGCTGAGGCCTCGAGGGGTGGTGGGCCGTCGAATGAGCCTTCGTTGCGCTCCCGGGGCCTCGTGCGACAGTCCCGCATGGTCGACGCTCTCCCCCCGCCCGACGCGCACGCGCCGGGTGCCCGCACCAGCACGCGCAAGCTGACGGCGGGCCTGATGCTGGGCGTGGGCGTGCACGCCATGGAGGGCTTCTCCATCTACACCGCGCTGCCCGCGCTCACGCTGGAGCTGAACGCGCGCGCGCTCTACGGCGCGGTGATCACCACGTACTTGCTGGGCTCGCTGGTGGGCCTGGTGTGGGCCGGCGTGCACACCGACACGCGTGGCCCGCGTGGCGCGCTGCGGGTGGGCCTGGGCGCCATCGCGCTCGGGCTGCTGGGCGCCACGTTCGCGCCCGACATCTACTCGCTGCTGGTGTGTCGTTGCTTGCAGGGCTTTGGCGGCGGGGCGCTCACCACGGTGCTCTACGCCGCGGTGCACCGAGCCTATCCGCGGGCCGAGCAGGCGCAGGTGCTGGCGCTGCTGTCGCTGGCGTGGGGCGGGAGCGCGGTGGCCATGCCCGGGCTGCTGGGTATGATCGTGGACCACCTGCACTGGCGCTACGTGTTCGCGCTGGGGCTGCCGGTGGCGGGCCTCGCGGCCGGGCTCATCCTGCCTTCGCTGCGCGGCGTCGAGCACCAGCCGCGCGCGTCGCTCGAAGCGGTGACCGCGGACGCCCCCGCGCGCCCACGCAAGCGCGTGCTCGCGCTGGCGGTGACCACGCTGGTGGCCGGCGCGACGCTGGGTCTGCACGCGCCCACGTTCGCAGGCGTGCCCGGGTGGCTGCTGCCGGCGCTGGGTGGCGTCGCCGTGGTGGGCGGGCTGGTGGCGCTTTGGCCTGCGGGCGTGTTCCAGCTGCGCGCCGTGCTGCCGGCGGCCGTGGGCGTGAAGACGCTGGCCTGCGCGCTGTTCTTCGGCGCCGAGGCGCACCTGCCGCTGGCGCTCACGGACATCCACCAGCGCGGCAGCACCTTCACCGGCCTGGTGCTCACCGCCGCCGCCATGGCGTGGTCCAGCGCCGCGTTCCTGCAGGCGCGCTTGCTGCCACGGCTCGGCGCTTCGCGCATCGCGCTCATGGGCGTGCTGGGCACCGCGCTCGCGGTGGCAGGGTTGCTCCTGCTGGTGGACCCCAGCGTCACGCCCTACCTGGCCCTGCCCATCTGGGCGCTGGGTGCGGCGGGCATGGGCATGGTCTACAACACCACGTCGGACTCGGCGCTGGCGGCCACGGGGGAGGGCGACTCGGGGGCCACCGGCACCGCGCTGGGCATCTCCGACTCGGTGGGCGCGGCCCTCGGCACGGGCGTGGCCAGCGGGCTGCTCAACGCGGCGCCCAGCCTGGGCGTGGGCCTCACGTGGGGCTGGATGGCGCTGCTGGTCCTGGCCGTGCCCATGGCGGTGGGGGCCAGCCGTCTCGGTGGGCGTCCACCCGTGGGCGCGCCGGTTTCCTAGCCATCGCTAGGCGCGTCCGCTAAACGGTGGGTCCATGCAGGGAACGGCGCGCCTCTCGGGTCACGTGTGGTCATCCGCGATCTTGCTCGCGGGCCTCTTTGGCTGTGGGCCCACCGACGCAGCGCCTCCCGTCTGCGAGACCTTCGACACGGGCTTCGAGCAAGAGCTCGCGGCCATGGCGGCCCCGCTGTCTCCGCGCGGCGCCGAGCTGCCTTCCACGCTGCTCACCACCTCCAGCTACGACCGCGCGTCGCTGACGCCCGGGTCGGAGGAGTGGTTCGCCAACTACGATCGCAACCGGTACTTGGGCCTGGACGCGCTCGGCCACGGCATCCTGGTCGAGCACACGGGCCCGGGGGCGCTGCTGCGCCTGTGGAGCGCCAACCCCAACGGCACGCTGCGCATCTACCTCGACGATGGTCGCGAGCCCGCCATCGAGGTGCCGTTCGAAGAGTTCCTCAGCGAGCAGAACCCGCTCGGGGCCGCGTTCGCGTATGGCGTGACCGTCAGCGCCCCGGGCGAGTACGGCGCCAACCTGTACGTCCCCATCCCCTTCGAGCGCTATCTGCGGGTGACGTACGAAGCGCCGGTGGACGCGGACCAGTCGGACCACCTCTTCTGGCAGGCATCCATCAAGGCCTACGAGCCCGGGGTGTGCGTGGAGAGCTTCGACCTCGGCGGAGCCAGCAGCTCCACGCTGACGGCCACCGGAAGCGCGCTCACGGAGCCCAGCGCCCCTGCTCCCGCCAGCAGCGAGACCCTCGCGTGGGACAGCGCCGAGGTCGCGCACACGTGGGCGGCAGGCGACGACGGCGCCGAGCTCGAGCTGCTGTGTGTGGCCAGCAGCGCCGCCATCGACAGCGCGCGCACCGTGCTGGAGCTCCGCTTCGACGGCGTGACCACCGTGCGCGCACCCTTGCGCGACTTCTTCGCGGGCCTGGCCGGAGGCACCTCCGAGACCACCTTCTACACCTCGTACGACGCGTCCACCGCCGAGTGGTGCACGCGCTTCCGCATGCCGTTCCGTGAGGGCGCGGAGCTGCGTGTCATCGCCCCCGGCGCCGAGCCCGAGCGCGAGCTGCGGCTGCGCTACACGCTGACCGCCACGCCCTTCGACAGCGCACGCTACTTCCACGCGCAGTGGCAGCGCACCCCGGCCGTGGTGGAGAACCAAAGCGACCAGCGCGCCGTGACCATCGAAGGCGGCGAGGGCTTCTTCGTGGGCCTGGTCATGGCGGCGACCAACCACTCGAAGTGCTGGTGGGGCGAGGGGGACGAGAAGGTGCACGTGGACGACGAGCCCTTTCCGCGCCTGTTCGGCACCGGCACGGAGGACTACTTCGGCTACGCGTGGGCGTCGTCCGAGGTGTTCCTCCAGCCCTTCCACGGGCAGCCCGAGGCCGACGTGGGGCAGGGCACCGACGTCTGCGGGCGTGGGGAAGACCTGGGCGGCACCTGGTGGAACTACCGCTTCCACCACCTCGACCCCATCGACTTCCAAGAGTCGCTGCGCTTCGATATGGAGGTCTGGCACTGGGGCGGAACACCCGACGGGGTGGCCCCCCTCGAGCAGGCTTTCACGGGCTTCTGGTACGGCAGCGTGGCCCAGGCGGCGCCCGCAGTCGGGGACCTCGGCACACGCCCAGGGGTGTGGCCCGCGCCCTAGCCGCCATGAACCGTGCGTACGGCCGGATACGATTTCGGTCCGCTCTCGGCATAATCGAGTGGCCAGTTGTGGGCGCTGTGGCATCTTTCCCCTCACGCCGATAGGGCGTCCAAACGCTCCGAGGGGAGATTCACATGACGGTTGAATGGAAGGCTGGCGCGCACGCGCTCAGCGTGGTCTTGGGTCTTGCGATGGTGGTGATGGGCTGCGGCGGAGGCAGCGGCGGCGACCCCGACGCGGGCACGGCGGCCGATGAGGGCGTCTCCCCCGATCAGGGCATGGTCGTGGAGGACGGCGGGCCCACCGATGCCTGCGCCGCGCAGGAAGACCTGCCCGATGAGGACAACGTGGACTCCAACTGCGACGGCATCGACGGCGATGCGGAGGATGCGGTCTTCGTCACGACCACCGGCTCGTTGGTGGAGAGCTCCACCGTGGGGACACGCGCCATGCCCGCAGGCAGCATCGCGTTTGGCATCTCGCTCGCGCAGGTACGTGGCAAGTCGCAGGTCCTCGTGGCCGCCGGCGACTACCCTGGGGCCGTCACCCTGGTCGAGGGCGTCGGGGTGTTCGGAGGCTACAGCGTGGCGGCCGACTGGGCGCGCACGGCGGTCATCGACACGCACATCGCGGGTAGCGTACTGGCCACCGACATCGAGGCGCGCACGCTGCTGTCGCAGCTCACGGTCACCGCGCCCGACGCCACCACGCCGGGCGGCTCGTCCATCGCCATGCGTGTCATCCGCTCGAGCGGCCTCGAGGTGAGCGACTCCACCTTCACGGCAGGGGCCGGCATGCCCGGCGTGGGCGTGACCACCACGCTCCCCGTCGCGCCCGCGGGTTCATTCGGCGACAACTTCGCGGCCACGCAGCGGGTGGCGGCGCTGCAGACCAGCAGCGGTGGCTCGGTGCTCAGCAACCCCGAGATCGCCGGCGGCACCAAGCAGAACCACGCCATGCCGAACGCGTTCGACTGCTCGGGCCTCGCGAGCTGCGGCCAAGTTCCCTTCGTGCAGCCGCACCTGCGCTCGCCGGGAGGCGCCAACACGTGCGGCTGTGGCCGCGGTGGCGAGGGCGGTGCGGGCCTCGTGAACCCCGCCCCACTCACCCTCGCCGCGTTCCAAGACATCATCGGGTCGTTTCAGGCGGGTCGAGGCGGCGCGGGCGCATTGGGCGAAGTGCCGGGCACCACCTGCGCGGCGCAGGTGCAAAACGGGGGTGGCGCGGCGGGGTATTGGAACGTCGGTCGTGTCGCCGTGGCCAACCTGTCGCTCAACGACATTGGCCCGCGGCCAACCGGCCCCATCCAGGGTTCGACCGGCGCTGCGGGTGCCGACGGCGCGGCTGGCCCACAGGGCGCTGCAGGCGCCGCCGGGTCGTTCGACGCCACCGGCTACGTCCCCAGCGCGGCGGGTGCCGGAGGCACGGGGGTGGGCGGCGCGGGTGGCGCGGGCGGCGGCGGTGGGGCGGCCTTCATGTGTGCGGACGAAGGCGTCCACAACGGCACGCCCAACAACTACGACGAGCTCTGGATCGTGATGACAGGCGGCGCGGGAGGCGGCGGAGGCGCGGGCGGCTGCGCCGGCACCGGTGGTGCTCCTGGCTCGGGCGGCGGTGCGTCCATCGCCATCTTCGTGTGGGAGTCCACGCCCACCTTCGTGCGGGTGACCGCCGTGGGGGGCGCGGGTGGACAAGGCGGCGCGGGCCAAGCGGGTCAGGTGGGCGGCAACGGGGGCAACGGTGTGGCGGGCCGCGGGCCCTTCAATGACGACCTCGGCTTCGGCGACACGTGGCCGTCGTGGACCGCATGGGAGAACGGCAATGCAGAGCGCTGGTGCGTGGGAGGCACCTCCGGCGGTCAAGGCGGTCGCGGCGGCAAGGGCGGCGACGGAGGCGGCGGCGGCGGCGGTGCCGGCGGCGACTCGATCGGCATTGTGCTCGCGGGCGGCTCCTCCACCAGCGCGTCCAGCAGCGACCTGACCACCACGGGTGGCACGGGCGGCGCGGCGGGCGACGGGGCTGGCACCGCCAACGACGGGGCCGCGGGTCAGTCGCTCGGCATGTTCAGCGCACCCTGACGCGACGGCGTCGGCCAGCAGCACACCGCTGGCCGACGTGTCTTTGCTTCAGCGGGCGGCCAGACGCCCGTGCAGCAGCGCCGCGAACGCGGTGCAGACGTCCACCGTGGTGAAGATGCCCACCACCTTGTGGTTCTGCATCACCACCGCGGACCCGTACTTCTTGCTGGCCATCTCGGTGACCACCTCGTCGATGGGCGCGTCGGGGGACACGGTGTAGACGCCCTGGCTCATGGCGTCCTCCACCAGAATGACGCTGGGATCCACGTCGCGGAGGGTCTCCACCAGCGCCAGGTCGCGCTCGGTGATCATGCCCACCAGCTCACCGCCGCGCAGCACGGGCAGGTGGCGAACCTCCAGCTCTTTCAGCAGCTTGTGGGCATGCGCTAGGGTTTGGTCGGAGCCCACGGTGTGCGGGCTGGTGGTCATGTACTTCTGGACGGTAGGGATAGACTTGCTCATGAGCCGACCCCTACGCAACAAGCGTGCCCGGCTTGCCGGCATGCGCTTCTCGCGTCGCCCCACGCCGCGCTGCGCAGCCGTTGCGCGCGCCCTCCCTCCGGCGCAACGCACCGCCGAGCTTGACCCCGTCACCCCCAGGGCCTAACCGGAAGTCACTGATGGACCTCGCGCCCACGGCCAGAGACTTTGCCACCTACCAGCGTGAGACGGTGCGGCACCTGCTGGAGCGCCAGGCCGGTGTCTTCGCGCTGATGCTCAGCTTGTCGCTCGCGCTCGACGCGTGGCGCCTGCACCCCTCCGCCGAGTTCGCCACCATCTTGCAGCGCCTGCCCGCGCAGATCGTCACGTGCGCGGTGGTCTTCGTGTTGCTGCGGTACACGCGCTTCGGGGCCCGCTTCCCCACCTGGCTGGGCGCCGTGGCCTACGCCGTGCTGGCGGGCTTCGGCGGCCTCTTGCTGGGAGACCTGGGCGGCTTCGAGGGGCCGTTCTTCTACTCGGCCTACGTCATGCCCACGTTCGTGATGATGCTGCCCTGCCGCTTCCTCGAGCGCGTGCTGATCACGGTGCTGATGGTGGGCGCCTTCATGCTGGCGTTCTTCCTGCCGCACCCGGAGCACCTGGCCTATCCGCTGTCGCACATCGCGTTCTCGTACCTGCTGGTGATCACCGTGGCCGACGTGTACTTCGGGCACCGCGCCATGCTGCTGCTGCGCGAGCGGTTCAGCATGGAGCGGCAGCTCGAGCAGCACGGCGTGGCCCTGGCGGAGGACAACCAGCTGCTGGAGGAGCGCGTGCGCCATCAGGCGGGGTCGGTGCGCTCGCTGCTGGACCGCCTCGAGACCACGCGCCACCAGGCGCGCACGGAGCTGGCGCGCGACCTGCACGACGGCATGGGCCAGCTGGTGGCGGGCACGCGGCTCGAGCTGCACCACATCGAGCGTGCGCTCGACACGGGCGAGACGCTGTCCACCGAGAACCTGGGCTACCTCTACGGCTTGGTGGACGGCCTCGACCGCCAGGTGCGCGAGATGGTGCGCGAGCTGCGCGACCCGGGCACCATCGGGAGCCTGGAGCTCGAGCTCGGCCGCCTGAAGGAGGCCTACGACCGCATGCCCGGAGTCCACATCGCGCTGCACCACGAGCTGCCCTCGGAGCCGAGCGACGCGCTGCGCGACGTGCTGGTGGCGGTCACGCGCGAGGCGCTGACCAACGCGGTGAAGCACGGGCAGGCGCAGCACATCGAGGTGCGCGTGGCGGCCGAGCAGGGCGCGCTGCGCCTCGACGTGGAGGACGACGGCGTGGGCCTGCGCGGTGGCGCTGCGGGAGGCGCCGACCCGTCGAAGACCTCGGGCTTCGGCGTGCTGGGCATGCGCGAGCGCGTGGAGTCCGTGGGCGGGCGGCTCACCTTGGCTACCCGCAGCCAGCCGGGGCGCCCGGGGGCCAGCAAGCGGCCCGGCGCGCGCGTCACCGCACGTTTTCCCGTGGAGGCCGCGTCGTGAGCGCAGAGGCTGTGATCCGCGTCTTCCTGGCCGACGACCACCCCGTCATGGTGGCCGGGCTCGCGCGCGTGCTGGCCACCGTGCCCGACATGCAGGTGGTGGGCACCGCGCACGACATCGCCGGGCTCGACGCACAGGCGCCCGGCAGCATCCACGTGCTGGTGCTGGACGTGAGCATGCCCGGCATGCACGGCGCCGAGACCATCACGGCGCTGCGCGAGCGCCACGCGCCGGTGCTGCTGTTCACGCTCGAGCCCGAGACCCCGCTGGTGGTGGAGCTGCTGCGCGCCGGCGCCAGCGGCGTGGTGGGCAAGAGCGAGCGCGTGGAGGTGCTGCTGGATGCGATTCGCACCGTGGCCGCGGGTGGCCGCGTGGTGCCTTCGGCCGTGCACGAGCGCGTGGTGGCCGGCGGGCCGGGCGCGCTGCACGACGCGCTGAGCGAGCGCGAGCAAGCCATCTTCCACCGGTTGATCCGCGGGAACTCGCCGAAGAGCATCGCCTTCGATCTCGGGCTGTCGCCCAGCACCGTGTACACCTACTCGGAGCGCGTGCGGCAGAAGCTGGGGGTGGCCAGTCAGACCGAGCTGGTGGACTACGCGCATCGCGCGGGGCTGTTGGGCAAGGGCAGCTTCGAGGGCTGAGGGCAGCGGACGCGTCGGTGCGCTGACGTTGCCGGTCGCGTGGGTCAGCCCCTCCAGTGCGGTGTCGGTGCCTCCGTGCCGGGCCAGGAAGTCCGCGATCAGCCACTGCGAGATGCTCCTCCTGCCGGGGAACGTGCGCGGCATCGCGTCGTACCGGTAGAACGCGGCGTCCTCGATCTCGCCTGGCTGCGGGGTGACCTCGCCGCTCACGTAGTCTGCCTGGAAGCCGAGCATCAGCGAGTTCGGATAGGGCCAGGGTTGGCTGCTGAAGTAGCGCACGTTCTCGATCTCGAGGCCGACCTCTTCCATGACCTCGCGGCGGACGGCGTCCTCGACGCTCTCGCCTGGGTCCACGAAGCCTGCGAGCACCGAGTAGATCCCCGCTGGGAAGTGTGGCGAGCGCGCGAGCAGAATCTCGTCGCCGCGCTCGACGGCGACGATGATCGCGGGCGAGAGCCTGGGGAAAGCCTCGAGCTTGCACGACGGACAGACGCGCGAGCGCGCGGTCTCGGAAGGAACGGTCGGAGTGCCGCACGCCCCGCAGAAGCGATGCGTACGTGCCCAGTCGACGACCTGCACGGCGCGGCCCGCGAGCGCGTGGAGCGGCTCTGGCAGCGTGCCGTAGAGCGCGATGAGCTCGTGGCTGCTCGACGCCTCGGGCAGCTCGGCGTCTTCCGCGAGCGAGGCGGCGTGCACGTCGAGATCACCGAGGCGGCCGAGGTAGTGTTCCTCCGTGATCACGAAGCCGAGGGTGCGCGGATCCTCGCCGGGTACGTTGCCTTCGACGAGCACGAGCTTGCGGCGGTGAAAGACGAAGTAGACGGACTCGGCGGCCGACTCGGTCTTCCGGAGCGCGGGCACGAAGCGTGGAATCGCGGACATCGCCGGAAGATGGCATGCCGTCCGGCTCAATGCGTATACCCGAGTGGGCACCCACAGCGGCCCTCCGGTATGCTGCCGTGCGGAGGCTCCCATGCGATTTCTGTTCTCGACGCTGGCCGCGCTGGCCCTGGTTCTCCTTGTGGACGCGAGCTCGGCGCAGGCCATGCGTTGCGGCACGCGCCTGGTGCGGGAGGGGGACAGCACGGCCGAGGTGCGCGCCACCTGCGGAGACCCCAGCGACGTCATCACCACCACCGAGACGCGGCAGCGCACGGTGTACAACCGCGTGGCGGGCGTGCTCGTGGCCGACACCATCAGCATCGAGGTGCAGGTCCAGCAGTGGGTCTACAACCTCGGGCCGCAGCGCTTCATGCGCCGGTTGATCTTCGAGAACGGCGTGCTCGTGGAGATCGAGCAGCTCGACCGTGGCCGCTGAGCGGCGCATACGGCGATGTCGCTTGGCTGCAGGGTTCGATGGGCACCCCCGGCTGGAAGCCGGGGGCAGCAGACCAGGCCTCGGCGACCTGAAAGTCCGCCCCCCGGGTCGGACTGAGTTGTTGTGAAGTTGGAGGCGGTACTACCAAGGGTACTCGGACACAATAGTGCGCCCTTGGGGCGGACTGGATGCAGTGTCTCAGTACCCTCTGTAGGGCAAACCCTGTTGGTAGCCATGTAGTCCGCCGCCGCTAGGCGGGGGACTTTAAGCGAGTCGAGGCCAGGTTTGCTGCCCTCCGCTTCAGCGGGGGGTGCCCATCGTCTCGAGGCGAATCGCGTACTCGAGGCTGTCCACCAGCGCCAGCAGCGACGCCTCGATGATGTTCGTGGACGCGCCCACGGTGCTCCACGATGCGTCGTGGCTGCGGCTGTCGATGAGCACGCGCACGGTGGCGCTGGTGCCGTTCTTGCCGTCCAGGATGCGCACCTTGTAGTCGCTCAGGTGCACGTCGGCCACGGCGGGATACGTGGTGCGGATGGCCTTGCGGATGGCTTGGTCCAGCGCGCTCACGGGGCCGTTGCCCTCGCCGGCGGTGTGCACCACGTCGCCGTGCACGCGCAGCTTCACGGTGGCCTCGGAGAACATCTCGGTGCCCTGGCGGCGGCCCACGGCGGTCTGGAATTCCAGCACCTCGAAGGGAGCCTCGTAGCTGGCTTCGCTGCGCGCGATCAAGAGGGCTACGGAGGCCTCGGCGGCCTCGTAGGCGAAGCCCTGCGCCTCGGCGCGCTTGATCTGCTCGAGCACCGCTGCGCCCTCCACGGAGGACACGCTCACGCCCATCTCTTCGGCCTTGCTCAGCACGTTGGCGCGGCCGGAGAGCTCGCTCACCACCACGCGGCACTCGTTGCCCACCAGCTCCGGCTCAATGTGCTGGTAGCTGGTGGGGTCGCGGCGGATGGCCGCCACGTGCACGCCGCCCTTGTGCGCGAAGGCGCTGCGCCCCACGAACGCCGCGTGCTCGTTGGCCGGCACGTTGGCCACCTCGGCCACGAAGTGCGAGAGGTCGTAGAGCTCGCTGAGGCGGCCCTTGGGCAGGCAGCTGTAGCCCAGCTTCAGCTCGATGTCGGGGATGATGGCGCACAGGTTGGCGTTGCCGCAGCGCTCGCCGTAACCGTTGATGGTGCCCTGCACGTGGCGCACGCCCGCGCGCACGGCGGCCAGCGTGTTGGCCACGCCGCAGCCACCGTCGTCGTGAACGTGGGCGCCCAGCTCGATGTCGGGGCCCAGCTCTGCGCGCACGGCACGGACGATCTCGTCCACCTCCCACGGCATGGAGCCGCCGTTGGTGTCGCACAGCACCAGCGTGCTGGCGCCGCCGCGCTGGGCTGCCCGCAGCGTGGCCAGCGCGTAGCCGCTGTCCAGCTTGTAGCCGTCGAAGAAGTGCTCGGCGTCGTAGATGGCCGTGCGCTTCGAGGCCACCAGGTAGCGCAGGCTGTCCTCGATCATCTCGAGGTTCATGTCCAGGGACGTGCGCAGGATCTCGGTCACGTGCATGGTCGAGGTCTTGCCGAAGATGGTGCACACGCTGGTGCCCGCCTCCACCAGCTTCTGCAGCTGGGGGTCCTCGGCCGCGGCCACGTTGGCCCGGCGCGTGCTGCCGAAGGCCGTGATGCGCGCGTTGGTCCAGGTCATCTCACGAGCACGCTCGAAGAACTCCACGTCCTTCGGGTTGCTCCCGGGCCAGCCGCCCTCGATGAACGAGACGCCGAACGCGTCGAGGCGCTCGGCGATCTTGATCTTGTCGTCGCACGACAGGCTCATGCCCTCGCCCTGCGTGCCGTCACGCAGGGTGGTGTCGTAGACGTGCACCACGGGGGTGCGCTGGCTCTCGGTGCTCATCGGTGGGCCCTTTGGCGCGGCTTCTTCAGGGGCGGGACTGCTCGTACTTCGAGATGGCGTCCTCGAAGCTCAGGATGTAGCCCAGCTGGTCGATGCCGTTGAGCAAGCAGCGCTTGGCGAACGCGTCCACGGGGAACGTGACCTTCTCGCCGCTCGGGAGCGTGAGCGTCTGCGACTCGAGGTCCACTTGCACGCGGGCCGTGCGGTCGGCGTTCACGGTGGCCATGAGCTGCTGGTGCACTTCCTTGCTGACCTCGATGGGCAGCAGGCCGTTCTTGAGCGAGTTGCTCTTGAAGATGTCGGCGAAGCTGGTGCTGATGAGGGCGCGCAGCCCCCAGCCCACCAGGGCCCAGGGCGCGTGCTCGCGCGAGCTGCCGCAGCCGAAGTTGTCGCCGGCCAGGAGCACGGCGGCGCCCTGGCTCGCAGGCTCGTTCAGCACGAACGCGGGGTTGTCGCTGCCGTCGGCGAGGTAGCGCCAGTCGCAGAAGAGGCTCTTCCCGAGGCCGTCCTTGTCGGTGACCTTGAGGAAGCGCGCCGGGATGATCTGGTCGGTGTCGACGTTCTCGGCGGGGAGCGGGACGACGTGGGACTCGAGGGTCGTGAACTTGGCCATGGTGAGTTCTGGCTTTCAGTCGAAGTGACGAAGAGGGGAGGGGTTCAGCCGAGCAGCTCGCGCACGTCCGTGACCTTGCCGGTGACGGCGGCCGCGGCGGCGGTGAGCGGCGAGGCCAAGATGGTGCGACCACCCTTGCCCTGCCGGCCCTCGAAGTTGCGGTTGCTCGTGCTCACGGCGTACTGCCCGGGCTCGAGGTTGTCGCCGTTCATGGCGATGCACATGGAGCAGCCCGGCTCGCGCCACTCGGCGCCGGCTTCCACGAAGATCTTGTCGAGACCCTCGGCCTCGGCCTGGTGCTTGATGTCGTGCGAGCCCGGTACCACCAGGGTGCGCACGCCCTGAACCTTGCGGCCCTTGAAGATGCTGGCGGCGTCGCGCAGGTCTTCGATGCGCGAGTTGGTGCAGCTGCCGATGAACACCACGTCCACCTTGTGGCCGAGCAGCGAGTCACCGGGCGTGATGCCCATGTAGTCCATGGCCTTCTCGTAGGCGGCGCGCTCGCTGCCCTCGAAGGCGCTGGCGAGCGGCGTGCTGTCGCCCACGCCCATGCCCATGCCGGGGTTGGTGCCGTAGGTGATCATCGGCGTGAGCGAGGCGGCGTCGATCTCCACGAGGGCGTCGTACGTGGCGCCCGGGTCGCTCGGCAGTTGCTTCCAGCGGGCCACGGCGGCGTCCCAGTCAGCGCCCTTCGGCGCGAACTCGCGGCCCTCGATGAACTCGAAGGTCTTCTCGTCGGGGGCGATCATGCCCGCGCGCGCGCCGGCCTCGATGCTCATGTTGCAGACCGTCATGCGGCCCTGCATGGACAGGTCGCGGATGGCGCTGCCGGTGTACTCGATGACGTAGCCGGTGGCCCCGCCCACGCCGATCTTGGCGCACAGCGCGAGGATGATGTCCTTGGCCGTGACGCCGGGGGCGAGCTTGCCCTCCACGCGCACTTCGAGCGTCTTCGGGCGCGTCTGCAGCAGGCACTGCGAGGCGAGCACGTGCTCCACTTCGCTGGTGCCGATGCCGAACGCCAGGGCGCCGAACGCGCCATGCGTGGACGTGTGGCTGTCACCGCAGACGATGGTCTTGCCCGGCTGCGTGAGGCCGCGCTCGGGACCGACCACGTGCACGATGCCGTTCTTGAGGTTGCCGAGGCCGTAGAGCGTGATGCCGAACTCCGCGCAGTTGGCGGTGAGCATGTCGAGCTGCGCCGCGGCCTGCGCGTCGATGACCTTCAGCTTCTTCGGGTCGGTCGGCGTGCTGTGGTCCATGGTGGCGAGCGTGTTCTCGGGGCGGCGCGCCTTGAGGCCGCGCTCGCGCAGACCCGTGAACGCCTGCGGCGAGGTCACCTCGTGGATGAGGTGCAGGTCGATGTAGAGCACGGCCGGACAGCCCTCCTCTTCGGCGACCACGTGCTGTTCCCAGACCTTTTGGAACAAGGTCTTCGGCTGCTTCTGACTGGCGGACATCTTCGTTTTCTCTTCTCAGAAAGGTGGCGCGGGCTGGCTCAGGCGGAGGTGGCTACCTCGGCCTCGCGGGCAGAGCGGTTTTGTTGGACCGAGAGCAGGCGGTTCAGCGACGCGAGGTACGCCTTGGCGCTCGCGACGATGACGTCGGTGTGGGCGCCGTGCCCGTGATAGACACGCGCGCGGCTGCCACCGCTCTGGGGGTTGATGCGGCTCTCGTCGAGCTCGGGCTCTTCGTCGGCGCTCACGCGGACGTTGACCTCACCCAGGGCGTCGATGCCGCGCGTGACGGACTGCACGCTGTACTCGAGCAGCGTGACGGGGATGTTCACGATCTGCTGGATGGCCATGTAGACCGCGTCCACAGGGCCCGTGCCCACCGTGGACACGGTGCGCAGCTCGCCTCCCGGGATCTCGAGGCGCACGGTGGCGGTGGGCATGCCGGTGCCGCAGGTGACCTGCAGCGCGTCCAGGCGATACAGCTCTTCGGGCTGGTACAGCTCGTCGCTCACCAGGGCCAACAGGTCTGCATCCGTGATGTGCTTCTTCTTGTCGGCCAGGTTCTTGAACCGCGCGAAGGCCTTGTAGAGCTCGGCGCCCGCCAGCGGGTAGCCCAGCTCGGCCAGGCGGTTGGCGAAGGCCGCGCGCCCCGAGTGCTTGCCCAGCACCAAGAGGCTCTGGCTGGCCCCCACGGTCTCGGGCCGCATGATCTCGTAGGTCTCTTGGTTCTTGAGCATCCCGTCCTGGTGGATGCCCGCCTCGTGCGCGAACGCGTTGGCGCCCACGATGGCCTTGTTGGGCTGCACCGACATGCCGGTCACCTTGCTGACCAGGCGGCTGATGCGCGTGAGCTGCGTGCTGTCCACGGTGGTGGTGAGCTTGAAGCGGTCGTGCCGCACCTTCAGCGCCATCACGATCTCTTCGAGCGACGCGTTGCCGGCGCGCTCGCCGATGCCGTTGACCGCCACCTCCACCTGACGCGCGCCGTTCTGCAGCGCGGCCAGGCTGTTGGCCACCGCGAGGCCCAGGTCGTTGTGGCAGTGCACGCTGATGATGGCCCGCTCCACACCCACTACGTTCTGGTGGATCAGCGCGATGCGCTCGCCGAACTCGTCGGGCGTGGTGTAGCCCACCGTGTCGGGGATGTTGATGGTGCTGGCGCCGGCCTCGATGGCGGCCTGGATGGCCTCGTAGAGGAACTCCATCTCGGTGCGGCCCGCGTCCTCGGGGCTGAACTCGATGTCGGCGCACAGGCCGCGCGCGTAGGTCACCATCTCGGTGATCTTCGAGAGCACCTCGGCCTTGCTCATGCGCAGCTTGTGCTCGCGGTGGATGGGCGAGGTGGCCAGGAAGGTGTGGATGCGCGGGTGTTTGGCCGGCGAGACGGCCTCCCAGGCCTTGTCGATGTCTCCCGTGGCGGCGCGCGCCAGCGAGCAGATGCGCGGCGGCTCGGCCACGGGGCGGCCTTCCACGGCGACCATGCCCACGCCCTCGGCGATGCCACGCACCGCCAAGAGGTCATCCGGGGAGGCGGCCGCGAAGCCCGCCTCGATGATGTCCACGCCTAGCCGGCTCAGCGTCTTCGCGACCTCGAGCTTCTCGGAGCTCGTCATCGTGGCGCCGGGGGATTGCTCCCCGTCGCGCAGGGTGGTGTCGAAGATGCGAACGTGGTCAGGCTGGGACATGGTGATGGGGTCTCCTCTTCCCCGTTACTCTGCGGCTACTACAGGCCGCGCATTCACTGTCGGGTGACCGGGGCGAGGCGCGACAGAGCCGCGCATCATGGACACGGTGCCGGTCTGCACCATCTCTTCCACACCGAACGGCTTGAGCACCGCCAGGAACGCGTCGATGCGCGTCTGGCTGTCGGTGATCTCGAACGTCATGGTGTCGAGCGACATGTCCACCGTGCGCGCGTTGAACACGCTGGCCACCTGCAGCAGCTCGGTGCGGCGCTCGGGGCGCGCGGTCACCTTGATGAGCGCCAGCGCGATGTCGATGGTGGCCAGGTCCGTGATGTCGTCCACCCACAAGACGTTGACCAGCTTGTAGAGGTTGGACTCGATGCGCTTGGCCTTGTCGAGATCGGACTCGATCACGATGGTCATGCGCGAGACGCCCGCCTCGTTGGTGTTGCCCACGTTCAGCGAGTGGATGTTGAAGTTGCGCCGGCGGAAGAGGGAGGCCACGCGGTTGAGAACGCCCGGCTTGTCTTCGACGTACACGACGAACGTGCGGTAGCTTGCTTCGCTCATCTCAGTCGTCCTTTCCCGTCTCGTAGATCGGGTTGTGAATCTCGGGCTTGTCGCGGCGGATCATGTCGCCCAGGTCGGCGCCCGCGGGCACCATGGGGTACACGGCGTCCACCTGCTCCACCACGAACTCCACCACGCAGGTGCCGGGGTGAGCGTGGGCGTCGCGCACGGCCTGCTCCACCTGGTCACGCTGGGTGACGCGGATGCCCTTCGCGCCGCAGGCCTCGGCCAGCATCACGAAGTTGGGGCTCAGCATGGGCGTGGACACGTAGCGGCCGCCGTAGAAGAACTGCTGCCACTGGCGCACCATGCCCAGGTAGCCGTTGTTGATGATGGCCACGTTCACCTTGATGCCCTCCTGCAAGCAGGTGGTCAGCTCGGTCATGGTCATCTGGAAGCCGCCGTCGCCGACGACCACCCACACGTTCTCGTCGGGGCACGCGAACTTGGCGCCAATGGCAGCCGGCAGCGCGAAGCCCATGGTGCCGAGGCCACCCGCTGGTGATGAGGCGCCGCGGGTAGTCGTGCTTGTAGTACTGGGCTTCCCACATCTGGTGCTGACCCACGTCGGTCACCACCAGGGCCTTGCCCTCGGTGTGGCGGTAGAGGTCGTGGATGACGTGCGCCGCGAACAGCTTGCCGTTGTCCGGCATGTCCTTGATGTCGCGCACCGCGGAGTCGCCGCGCTCTTCGTTGATCTGCGCCATCCACTCGGGCCGCTCGCGCTTCTCCACCAGCGGCAGCAGGCGCGTGAGCACGTCCTTCGCGTCGCCCACGATGGGCAGGTCCACGCGCACGTTCTTGTTGATCTCGGCGGGGTCCAGCTCGATGTGGATCTTGCGCGCCTTCTTGGCGTACGTGGCGAGGCTGCCCGTGACGCGGTCGTCGAAGCGCATGCCCACCGCGATGATCAGGTCGGCGTCCTGGATGGCCTTGTTGACCCACGACTCGCCGTGCATGCCCATCATGCCCAGGTTGCGGGGGTGCGTGGCCGGGAAGCCGCCCAGGCCCAGCAGCGTGCAGGCCGCGGGGATGTCGGTCTTCTCCACGAAGTCCTTGAAGACCTCGCCGGCGCCCGCCATGACCACGCCCTGACCCGCGAACAGGATGGGGCGCTTGGCGTCGCGGATCATTCGCGCGGCCTGGGCCAGGTCGCTGTCGTCCGGCGCGAAGTCCGGACGGTAGCCACGCAGCACGATGGGCTCGTCGCTCCACTCGAACACGCAGCTCGCCTGCTGAGCGTCCTTGGTGATGTCCACCAGCACGGGGCCCGGACGGCCCGAGCGGGCGATGTAGAACGCCTCGCGGATGGTGGGGGCGATGTCCTCGGCGCGGCACACCAGGTAGTTGTGCTTGGTGACCGGCAGCGTCACGCCCGCGATGTCGGTCTCCTGGAAGGCGTCCGTGCCGATCAGGTAGCTGGGCACCTGACCCGTGATGGCCACGAAGGGGATGCTGTCCAGCATGGCCGTGGCCAGGCCGGTCACCAGGTTGGTGGCACCCGGGCCCGACGTGGCGATGCACACCCCCACCTGACCCGACGCGCGCGCGTAGCCATCGGCCATGTGCGCGGCGCCCTGCTCGTGGCGCGTGAGCACGTGGTGGATGGGGTACTGAATCATCGCGTCATAGGCCGGCATGATCGCGCCGCCCGGGTACCCGAAGATGACCTTGACGCCCTCACGTACGAGCGACTCCCAGATGATCTGGGCGCCGTTGAGGGTCTGTCCGGTATGATCGGGAAACTCGTTCTGGGTCATGGGGTCCTGGGGGCTGACTCGAGGGATGGATGGCTGGCCGCGGATGAAAAAAAACCCTCGCGGGGAGGCGAGGGTCATCAGGGGCTAGCCGGGGGTCTTCAGGCTTCCTGGTGGTCCTCGCCGCGTCGGCTGCCAATTAGCAGCAGGCCGCGGAGGCCAATAACGACGCCGAGCCCTACTACGACCTCACCACGCACGCCAGCCACGCCAGAGGCGGTGGAGGCGGGACGCGCAGAGAAGGAGGGGGCGGACATCTGTGGAGGATTGTGGAGCGGGGCGGGGGGGGCGTCAAGGGAATGGCGTGGATTCCCGAGGACGTGCCTGTCTCCCTCAATCGCACGCCACATTCGTCGCGGACCGCAGCGCGCGCGATGCTCGCGGGCGTCGCTGGGGCTTGTCGTGGCCCTCTTGACCCACTCGCCGTGAGGGCTTGAGGCTCATCGCCCACACACGTGCCTACCCTCTTCATCTCGTGGCGAAGTGCACTTGGGGAGCACGAGCGTACACCAGCTGCCTCGGGCCTAGACCGCTTGGGTGCCTCTTGCGCCAGACCGAGTTACGAATGCGGCGGGCCGCAGCGCGGGACTCCCCGCAGGCTCACCTGGCCGCTCTCCAGGGTGAGCGCGGAGAGGCGGTCCACCCAGCGCAGCGCGATGTTCATCAGCATCCTGTCGGCCGTGTAGGTGAAGCGGGGCTGGTCGCCGCCCAGACGGATGCGCAGCGCGACGACCCCGCGCGGGTGACAGACCCGCATGCGCATGTCGAAGATGGAGCCGGTGGCGCGCACGTCGGTGCCGCTGATGCTCTCGTACCCCTCGGCGTAGAAGTTCCCGTACACGTCCGACAGGAGCACGTCGGTCGGCCGAACGCCCCGTTCGATCAGTGACAGATCGTGCGTCACGCGCACGATGGCTTGCGACACGTGCACCGCCACCCCCGCGCCAGCCAGGATGCGCACTGCGGCGTCCTCGACCGTGATGTGGTCCAGCATCACCTTCACGCCGTCGGTGCCCCCATCGGGATCGGGTGCGCTGAACGCATCCTCGATGCTCGTGGAGTTCTGCTCTCCCGTGTCGATCACCAGCTCGACACCGCGCGTGTGAGCCTCATCGAGGCGAATGGTCCCCGTGAGCAGCGCGCTCCACACGAAGTGCACCTCGGCCTCCTCGATGGAGAGCACGTTCACGCCGCGCGGGTCATGGAACACCAATCCCCGCACGCGAGCCCTCGTGAAGGTGATGGCCTCCACCTCGTCGATGCGCATCCCCCCTGCGATTTCGCTCGTCACGATGGCCTCGAGCAAGCGGCCCGCGCGTCCGCGTCCCCAGGGTGTCTGGAGCAAGAGCAGGACGAGCAGCAAGAGGCCGAGCACCACGCCGAGGAACACCGCCGTCCGGCGCAACCACTTGCGCACGTTCGGGCTGGGTCTCATGGGGCCTACCTTGCGACGAGACGTCACGCGCGGTCAATGACTGGCCACCCGGTGGATCAGAACTGCAAGCTGCAGGCGCTGACCACTCTCGACAACACGCCGCCCACCCGGAATGCCTGGAAGGCGAAATCAGTGACGCCGCGCGCGAGCGTCTGGCCTACTGCGCCCATGAGCTATGACCTGATGGTGTTCGACCCGGCGCTGGCGCCGGTCGAGCGAGAGGCTTTCCTCGCGTGGTACAGGGCAGAGACGGAGTGGCGCGAGGGCCACGGCTACGACGATCCGAGCGTGTCATCACCGGCTCTTCGCGCTTGGTTCCTCGACATGATCTCGTCGTTTCCGGCGATGAACGGTCCCTTTGCCCCGGACGACATCGATGACGATGACACGAGGGTGACGGACTACAGTGTCGGCAAGAACGTGGTGTATGCATCGTTCGCTTGGTCGGTGGCTGACGAGGCGCGCGCGCAGATGGTCGCGCTTGCGGAGAAACACCGGGTTGGCTTCTTCGATGCGAGCGGAGATGAGCATGCGACGTGGCGGCCCCACGCCGATGGGACGTACCGGCGCGACCAAGGGTGACGGGATGAGGACTCCGACCCCATACCTGGTCGCGACGGGTGCCGTGCTCACCATGGTGAGCGTGCTCGGGTGCGGGTCGTCGGCGTCGACTGCAGCCACCGGACCTGCGGACGGTTCGCGCACTGAGCCGTCCGCAGCGGATACCGTCTGCCCACTGCCTCAGATGGACGAGCGCCGCTTCGCTCTCCACGGTGGGCCGACCACGTGCGACTCCTACGAGCTGCAGTGCAACCGGGAATGCATGCGGGGGGACGCGCGCCACTGCCACCTGCTGGGGTTGGGACATCTGCTGCGCCCAATCAACCATGAGCTGGCCACCGAGCTGCTGCTGCGTGGCTGCCAGCTGGGGCTGCCGGAGAGCTGCGTCGAGTGGGTGCTGGCGGTGGGGCGCGCCTCCGACGTGGACCAGTGCCAGCGGCCCGTGATGGAGCGTGCGTGCGCGCTGGACGTGGCTCGCGGGTGCGCCGTTGCAGGGGCCTACGCCACAGATGCCGGAGAACACGACGAGGCGCGTGATTTCGCCCTTCGTGCGTGCGCCCTGGGTGACTACGACACCTGCGCTCGGCTCGCAGAGACGACCGACGCGACCACTCCCGACGGCATCGAGACCCTGCGCCGCTTGCTGTTCGCGGCGTGCTTTCGCGGGGAGCACCTTCGCTCGTGCGTGCGGCTGGCGGAGGCGCTCGAGGACGGCCCCTTCGCCACGGACACGGCCAACGAGGCGGGAGTGGCCTGGGAGCAGGCTTGCCGGTTGGACCGGCGCTACTGCTCGCGCGTGCCGCCTCCGCGCCCACCACCCGTGGGCACCGACGCGGGCTCTGCCTCGCTCTACGCGGAGCCGAGCGCTCCCGCCGGCGCCACCCCGACCGATACCAGCGAGCGCGGTGGGTCCCTCAGCGCGGATGTGATCCGGACCGTTGTTCGTGCCAACCAGCGCCACGTGCAGGCCTGCTACGAGACCGCACTCGCACGCTGGTCCGAAATGCGCGGCACCGTGACGGTGCGCTTCATCATCCAACCCGACGGCACGGTCTCGACGGCCACCGTGGTCAGCGACACCGTCGGCGATGCCGGACTCCGCGCGTGCATCACCGCGTCGGTCGCGACGTGGCGGTTCCCAGCCCCTGCGGGCGGGATGGTGAGTGTCACGTACCCCTTCACGCTCGAGTCCACGTGACCCGTCGGGCGAGTGATGTGTCGGAGCATGTCGGCCAACGCGCTGCGCGATCGCGGGATTCCCCACAGTGGCCTTCGAGCGTCCGTGGGACACCCTCCGCTCCATCTGCGTTTATCGCATCTCCTGCGTTGCAAGGCAGGTGAGTCCATTTGCGCAGGGACGGGTCACCGCGTCGTCCAGGCCCGTCGCCACGACGATCAGCGGGCGCTACCATCTCCCTTCCACGGCTCGCCAGGCAGTCGCGCAACGATGGCTGCGTGAACCTGCGACCACGCGTCGCGTGGGTCGTACGCCAGACCAGTGCGCAGCAGCGGGGGGACGTCTGCCAAGAACGTCGGGTCGCTCACCTTGGCCGCCATGTTGGCCTCGAACTGCGCTCGCGTGACCGGCGTGCCGCCGTGCTCCATGTATCGGTCGAACGCATAGAGCAGGGCCGCCGAGTCGAACTCCTCATGCTCGAGGGCGAGCGACAGGTCGAAGAGGTCCCGCCCCTTCTTCCGCTGATAGAGGGCGCGGAGCTTGGTGCCGAGCAGCTCCGGAAGCCGGTACGTCGACAACAGCGCGTTGCCATTGAACCAAGGGTTCTCGACCATGAACGAGCGAGACACAAAGCCGTGGACGGCGAAGTGCTCCCGTGTGTTGATCTCTACCTTCAACCGCATCTGGACCACGGGCGTGAAGGTGGTGTCGAAGCGGTAGTGGAGTGCGAACCGTCCGTGACCGGCTTTCCATCTTGGCGCGCCGAGCCACGGGTCGAGCGCTGCGCGGATCTCATCCACCAGTGGACCGATGGGCCCAGCCGTCCGCTGCACGAGGTCGATGTCTTCGGAGTAGCGACCGGGTGGACTGAAGAAGAGCTTGTGGAGGGCCGTGCCACCGCGGAACGCCAGGCCATCTGCGATGAGCGGACGACCGAAGAGCTCCGCGATGGCGCGCGACAGGACCAAGTCCTGCTCGACCTGCGCGTTGTCACCCCAGGGTGCCGCTTGGCGCCATGCGGTGATGCTTGCGCGTGGGATCACTGGTCGCCCTCCACGTCATCGTTGACCAGTACGCGCCAGCGCGGGTCGAGTGGCGCGTCACTCGCGTCGCGCGCGGAGCTGAGACGCGTCGGCTGGAGGCGCTTGCCCGCGAGCATTGTCCAGAGGGCGTCCGCCAGCTCGGGTTGCTCGACCCTCTCGAGCAGCCACCCCAGACGCTGCACGTCGCTCTGCGCGACACGGTGAGCACCCTCGACCAGCGCGCGAGCGTCCAGTTTCTCCGCCAGCTCGGAGAGCACGGTGGCCACGTTGCTCCAGTATCCGGACGCCTCGGGAAAGCGCACCAGGTCGAAGGCGGTGGTCTCCGGCGTGGCGACGGTCATGGTCCCGGTCTCGGTCTGCAGTGTCTGGGTCGCGGCGCCCTCGAAGCGGCTGCTGACGTGGAACTCGACGCGCACGCGCCCCACCTCGATGGCGCGCTCGGTGCCATCCACCATCACCTGGAAGGCCATGGGCTGTTGGTGCCCGGCGCCATGGAGGGCGGCCGCGCTCAGCAGGGCAACGTAGTAGCGCCGGCCCTGGTGCCGCATGAGGTCATCGATGAACCACGTGGCTGGTGGCGAGCCCACGGAGCGATACTCGCGTGGCACCACCACGAAGAAGTCCCGGCGCGGGCTGACGATGGACCCTCGTCGCTTGAGCCGGTGGAGCGTCATCTTGATGGCCGCGTCGGAGGCATTGGTCACGGCCCCAGCATCGGCTCGCGTGAAGAAGTATTTCCCCTCTTCCGGGCGCGCCTCGATCCAATCGTGCAGGGTCCTGGGGCGGGTCATTGCTGAACCTTTTGCGTAAAGTAACGTTATGCGTAACTTTACGCAAACGCCTCAGCAATAGCCTGGTCGGCGCGCCGGCCCGGCCCTAGCTCCTCTGTGGACCAAGGGACTCGTTCGAGAGGACGGCCGTGAGCTTGGACGACGCGCTGTACGTGCTGAGCATCACCGCGGTGCTGGCGCTCCTGGATGGGACCTTCGCGGTGTTCGGGGCGGCGCTCTCACTGCGCGTCCTGCGGGGCCTGGACGTGGTGTTCGCGCTGCCGGCGCTGGGGCTTCTCGGGCTGGGCTGGTTGGTGTGGGGGCCGCACGAGCTCCTCGCCGTGCTGCCGCTGAAGCGCGTGGAGATCACGGCCGAGGCGCGAGACGGTCAGTGGCACTTCGTGCACATGCACACCGGGGCGCAGGAGACCGATGCGTTGACGGTGCCGCACGACATCCCCGTGCACCTCACCGTTCGGTCGGAGACCGAGCGGCGCCAGCTGTACATCCCAACACTCCGGGTACGGGTGGAGGTGGATCCGGGAGAGACCGAGAGCGTGTGGTTTCGTGCAGCCGCGCCCACACGCGAGGACGCCGCGTATGTGGTGTACGACCGATACCGTCCTCGGTACCCCGAGTACGAGCGGGAGCCGTTCACCGTACGCGTGGTGAGCCTCGACGACTTCTGGGCGTACCAGGAGCCGTGCTCCTTGCCCTTCCCCTGGGACCAATGTGGCGAGCGCTTCGGGGACAACGAGCTCGCGTGCTGGGGCGAGCGCCTCTCGCAGGAGATGGGCTGCATGGGCTGCCACGCCGTCGACGGCCCGTCAGTCGGCCCGCCGCTCCGCGGAATGTGGGGCAGCACCACCACGCTGACCGATGGGAGGACGCCGGTGGTGGACGACCAGTACTTCAGGCGAGCCCTGCTCCGACCCCAAGCCGACATCGCCGCGGGCTTCGATGGAGCCGACATGCCGGCCTACCACCCAACCCCCGATCGGATCCTCGCGCTTCGTGCGTATCTCATGTGGCTCACGGACCCGAACGCTCCCGTGCTCAAGGAGCGCAATCTCCGGGACCCTGGCTAGGGGTTACACTCACCCCATGCGCGCACCTGCTCCCGGCTCCATCTTCGTCCTGGCGCTGGTCGGGGCTCTCGCGGTTCCCGTCACGCACGCGCAGACCACGCCCGCCCAGCCGCTGGCGATGCTCGAGCCAGACCAGGTCCACCTCGGCGGGAGCAACTGCACGGCGAGCGTGCCGCGTGAGCTCGGTCGGTCGTCGGTGCGGAACCTCCGTTTGCGTGTCGCGTCGCAGCCCGGCCCGAGGCCCAGCACGCTCGCGGTGTGGTCGAGCGGTGAGCACACCGTCGCGAGCCGCCGGATCGACCGCGAGCTCGGCGCGCTGAACACCGTGGCGCTCGATCAGGGCCTCAACGTCCAGGTGCTCGCGCCCGTGAACGGAGGGCGCTTCCTGGTGCTCAGTGTGGGCGCGCTCTGCAGCGGGGGACGGACCCGCGGGTACTCGTGCGTTCGTGCGATTGGGCTCGACGCTGACGGGATGCCGACCGGGGCGGCCCACGCGCCCGAGCCATCCACACAGCAGTTCGATGTGGTGAGCTCCGCGACGCTTCGCGGGGTGGACGGCGCGCCGTCTGGGGTGGCGGTCGCGACCGTGTCGCGGTGGGGTGGCGCGAGCATCGATCTGTTCCGCCTCGACCCGGGGGGGCGCGTGATGGTGGAGGAGCACCCGATTCGAACCCAAGGCCCGAGCGACTATCCGATCGAGCTGCTGACGGCAGACGGAGAGCAGGTCGTGGCGCTCGGTTCCCAGGACGGGCCGGCGACCGACGAGGAAGGCGTGGCGCTCCGCCGTTCGTTCGTGCTCGCGCTCGGGCAGCGTCGTCACGTGATCACTCGAACGGCGCCCGCGAGCGCCCGCCTGAGCTGGGCGCGTGCCCGCGGAGCCGACCTCGACTTGTTCTACACGATGCCCCGAGGCGACGTGCGTTGGCTGCGGGTGTCGGGCGGCGACGGCAGCTTCCTCGACGGCACACCGACCACCCTCGCTCCCACCGCGGAGCTGCCGGCGACGCCAGTGTTCCCGGCGCTGGCGGTGACGCGCGGATCGCTCACCCTGACACGCACGGACCTCCGTGGCGCTGCCGTCGGGCAGCCGCTGGTGATGGCACGCGTGGCTGGCCGTGCCATCACGAGCTGGTCGTGGGACGGGTCGGCGCTGCACGTCGTCTGGGGAGCGCGGGTGGGCCGAGAGTGGGTGATCTCCGAGTCGAGCGTGACGTGCTCAGCGGCTCTCTGAGCCGTGATCGGCCCACCCAGCCAGCGTCACTTGCGCTTGCGCAGCCACCCAGCCACCTCGACGATGCCTTGCGCCTCTCGCTCGCCCCACGCTGCGCGGTCGTCGGGGAGCTTGGTCCATGCTTCGCACAGCGCCATCCAGCGCGGGTCCGCCGCGAACCAGCCGCGGGTCGCTCCCAGTGCGCGCGGCCGTCGTCGTGGATGTCGCGCATCAGCACGTGCAGCGAGTCGTAGACGAAGCCTGCTGCGCGCGGCGACGGCGGGGTGAAGCGAGGGGACAGCACCGCGTGGGCCTCCCCCGGGTCCCGGGTGAAGACAGCCTGGAGCGCGAGCACGCGCTCGTTGCCGGTGGCTTCGTCGAGGCGCGCGGCCAGCGCCTCTAGACCACGGGCTTCGCTGCGCGCGAGGAGCGCGAGGCCCGCGCGCTGGCGGACTTCGTGCTGGGGCGCCTCCCGCCATGCGCGAAGCAGCAGGTCGTGGCCGTGCGAGACCTTGCCCAGCAGCGACAGCAGGTCCTCCACCAGCATGCGCGGACGAGGCTCGAGTGGCTCCGTGAGGGCACCCGAGCGCTCGATGGCTGCGATCGCGGCGCTCGCGAGGGAGACGTCACCGCGGAGCTGTGCCCACGCCGTGCGAACCTCGGGACCGCTCCCGTGCGCCGCGGCGAGGCGGGCGAGGCCAGCGTCGGAGGCGTCCAGGAGGAGGGCGTGCAGCGTGGTCAGGGGCATGGAACTCCTTGTAGCAATGTGCCCTCGTGTTCTGAGCGAGCGCACGCGGAAGCATGGTGGCTGCCAGGATGACGCCATGACTTGCGGTCAGGCAGCATCACACACTAGGTTGGCCACATGACCACCACGTTCAAGCTCTACTACACCCCCACCAGCTGCGGCGCAGCCAACTACCTCGCGGCGACCATCGGCGGCCTCGAGTTCGACTCGGAGGTGGTGGACCTCGCGAAGCACCAGACCAAGTCCGGAAAGGACTTCTACGCGATCAACCCGAAGGGCAACGTCCCCGCCATCGTGTTCGCGGATGGGTCGATGCTCAACGAGAACGTGGCCACGCTCACCTTCCTCGCCGACCAGGGCAACGCTGGCCTCGCCCCGCAGGAGGGCACCACCGAGCGCTACGCGTACCTCAACGACCTCGGCTTCGTGACCAGCGAGCTGCACCCCGCGTACGGCGCGCTGTTCAACCCGAAGCTCAGCACCGAAGCGCGCGAGGCGGCCATGGCCAACGTGCAGCGGCGCGTGGACAAGTTCGTGGGCATGATCGATGGCGGGAAGAAGCCATTCCTCAACGGCAAGTCGCTGAGCGCCGCAGACCTCTACGCGTTCATCGTGCTCGGGTGGAGCGGCTTCCTGAAGGTCACGCTGCCCTCCGCAGCGCAGGGCTATGTGGATGCCCTCAAGGCTGACCCGCGCATAGAGAGCGCGCAGGCGGCGATGACCGCCGCGCAGTGAGTCTGAGAGCTCAGCCCTTGGCCTTCTTGGCCGCTCTCAGGTGGGCGCTGATCTCCTTGGCGTAGGCCGGCGAGACACGCTTGGTCTCGATGAGCTCGCGCCACAGCGGCTCGTCGAGGAACGCGGCGTGGTCGCGCACCAGCTCGTCGGAGAGCGGTCTCTTGGAGCGGACCACCATGCGCCAGTCGATGCGGTCGGCGAAGCGTCGCAGCTGCGCCTCGCTCACCTGCACGTTCGCCCCGAGGAGGCGCCACTCGATGCGGTCACCGAACGCGTCGATGACGTCTTCCTCGTGTCCGCGTCGCAGGGTCACCTTCGACCACGTGAGCCGGTCGGCGTGTTCCTTCAGGAACGCCACGGAGAGGCTAGGGTGCTCGGACACGCCCAGGGGGCCACTCCAGTCGAGCGCATCTCTGTGCTTTCGGATGAAGCTCTCGGAGAGCTTGGTGGTGTTCAAGCGCTGGAACGGAATCTTGTCCGCGAACTCTTCGATGAACGTCCGGAGAGCGCCTGCGACTGCGCCACCGCACTCCAGTCCACCCGATGGGCGTGCTCGCGCAGGAAGCCCTCGCTCAGGCGCTGCTCGTGGGACGCCCCGGCCCAGTCCACTCGGTCGGCGTGCTCGGCCAGGAAGGCCTCCGACAACACCTGGCGACGGCTGATCTCGCTCCAGCCGAGCTGCTCCGCGTGCTCGAGGATGAACGCCTCGGACAAGCACGCGTAGCGAGCGACCGTCTGCCAGTTCCCCGGTGTGAACGACGCGGCGTACGTCGCGGCGAAGCCCTCCGTGACGTAGATGTTGGGCCAGCGCAGGAGCTTGTCCCACTCCTTCTTGTTCTTCGGCACGGCGTCCGGGCGGCTGAAGCCGGCCAAGCGAAAGACGGTCTGACCGCCTGACGTGTCCTTCTCCAGGATCAGGGGAGCGTCGGGGTCGGGCAGGCGGTCGGCCGCGTTCAGCTCGGCCACCAGCTCACCGAGGTCGGTGTCGCTCGCGTCGCTCACCACCTCGAAGCCACCCTGGCCGAGCTCGATGCTGGTGCGGTCCGTGGTCGCGTGGGCGAAGAGCACGCCTCCGTCGACGCTGATCTCCCAGAGATCGTAGCGCGGCGCCGGGTCCCCCATGGCCACTACCTCGTAGCGCTGCGCTTCAGCGGGCTCCTCCGCAGGGAACGCCGCTGCGAAGCTGGTCTTCTTCCCGAAGTAGGCCGCCAACGCGGCCAGCAGCTGGTCTCGGTGGATCGGGGCCAGCTTCTTGGCGGCCGCCGCAGTCGTGATCATGGGCCCGCGCGCGATGAGCTGAAGCGACATGGCGAGCACCATAGCTCGCCCGCCGTCGGCCCGTGTAGTCTGCGCGCCATGAACCTGTTCCGCTCGGTGGTAGAGCCACGCTGGCACGAGATCGACGGATCGCGCGTGGCTCGTCCACGGGTGCTCATGGACTGGATGGAGCACGCTCGGTCGCTAGTGCCGGCGGACGACTCGCTGCATGCACCGCTCAACTTCGGTCTGGCGCGGTCCATCCGCCTCGACACTTTCGCGCCCATCGACACGCCCGCGCCGGTGGCCGTCGCGGTGTGGCTGTCGCACTGTGGGACGACCAGCTACGCCATGGACCACGAGCTCACGCGTGTCGGCGATGGCGCCGTCGTCGCGCGGGCGCGCCTGGTGTTCGTCCGCATGGGCGCCGACCGACGGCCTGCGCCCGTGGACCCGTCCGTGGCGGGGAGAGTGCACGGCGCGCCCGTGCAGCTGACGCAGGGCAGGGAGCTCGGCGTGCCCCACGGGGCGCCGGCCTTCGAGCGCGCGTTTCAAGCGGTGCTGAACGACGAGAACCGTGGACGCCACGTGGGTCACACGCAGGTGGTCGACTATTTGGACGACACGTGGCGGCTGGCCCTCCTTGGTGCGGTGCAGGGAGCCGAACCGGGGATGCACTGGCGTCAGCCACGCAGCATCGCCGTGGACTACGAGGGCGAGGCGCACGCCGGCGACCAGCTGGTGGCGCGAGCGTGGACCACGTCCGAGTGGGCGTCGGACGCGGCCCTCGACTTGACGCGGCCCAGCGACCAGCGATGCATCGCGCGCGCGCGGTTCCTGTTCTAGGCGCTCAGCCGGCCACTAGCCGCAGCACCAAGTACGCCAGCATCCCCACCGGTCCGTACATGAGGGTGAGGCCCAAGATGGGCAGGCACCACAGGTGAGAGATGCCCACGCGCTCGGCGTCGAGCGCGATGCTGGCGCCCACGAAGAGGTCGAACGCCAGGAAGTGGATCCAGCCCACCAGCACCACGCGTGGCGTACGGAAGAGCGAGATGACGCCGCGCAGCGTGAGGAAGCTGCCGCGTGGGCGCTCGCCCTCGGCGTCGTAGCGGCCGCCCAGCGTGAGGAGGAAGAGGTACTGCACGCACAGCAACGCGAGCGCGCCACCCAGCGTCCAGGTGCGCGCGGGATCGGGGACCCAGGGGAAGGCGAACACGACCACCCAGCCCAGCAGGGCGATGAGGGAGGCGAGGCGAAAGAAGCGGTCGAGGAAGGGCATGGGTCAGTCTCGGCCTATCGGAGTCGGTCGCGCCAGCGCGACGGGAGTCCGAGCGAACGCCTGATGCGAGCTTCGGCTTCATCCCACGGAATGAGGCGCACGGCTCCAGACTCTACCTCCGCGAGCCGACCGCTGACCTCGGCGGTCCATGCTGGGCTTGGCTGACGTCACTGGGACAGTCGGGGCCGGCACGTGTCTGGCGAACAGGGCCTGAGTGCAATCAGCTTGGGTTCGCGGACATGAGTCACTGCGTATTGCGCTGCGCTAGCGAACGGTGAGAGCATTCACCGACGGAAAGGGAGGGACGATGCGCAACGTGCGAAGGGGACTTCGACTCATGATGAACACGAGAACATGTCTCTTGGTGGGCGGGCTGCTGATGGCTGGCTGTTCGGAGGAAGGCAGCGGCATCGACCCCGCTCTCATTCCCACGACCCCAGCCGTCCTCGAGTGGGATGGTGAGTCGTTCCAAACCACCAACGCGATAGCGAGGCTCTCCTCTAGGACTCCGACGATGATCTTTTGGTCTGCGCCGGGGGCAAGCTGCGACCCATTCGATGTGGATATCCCAGCGGTCGGGACCATCGAGGCCACGGTCTTCTTGCCGTCGGAGTCTCTGGTCGCTGGGGCCGTTTTCGAGATCACCGGGCAAACGGGTTCCGGTAGCGTTGATCTGATCGTGGTGGCGTTGGCGCGCACCGTGGATGGTCGCGTCGAATCGCACAGCTACCACGAGGGCTACGTGGTGGTGGACGCCGTGAGCGAGTCCGAGATCACCCTTCGAGTGGCCGCCCGTGACGGCGATGTGCAGATCAACGGGGCCATCACCGCGCTTGTCTGCCCGTAGGCTCACGTTCGAGCACGACGCCGACCTCAGTTGCAGCGAAATTCACACGCCCCACCCCCTCGACACAGTACCCTCTCGTTGGCTTTTCGGACTGGAGTCGAGACATGAACGTTCACCGTGTGGCCTTGGCGAGCTCGCTGGCCGCTGCCCTGTTTGTTCTCCCTGGCTGCGGTGACGCGGGCGTTCGCATGGACGCTGGCGCCGACGGGGCGCGGCAGTCCTGCATGGACGCGACGGACTGCGACGACGGCATGTTCTGCAACGGCGCAGAGACGTGCCAGGTGGGCGCGCCCGGCGCGGACGCGTTCGGCTGCTTGCCGGCGGGGGATCCGCCCTGCGCGCTCGACGCCGTGTGCGAGGAGTCGCGCGACCGCTGCGTGGGGGACTGCGAGACCATGCCGGACTTCGACGACGACGGCACCGACCGCGTCGCGTGCGGCGGAACCGACTGCGACGACACGGACGCCAACCGCTTCGTGGGCAACGTGGAGGTGTGCGACCTCGCGGGGCACGACGAGGACTGCGACAGCGCTACGCTCGGCGGGCGGGACATCGACAGCGACGGCTACGTGGACGCCGCGTGCTGCAACCCGGACGGAGCGGGCGGGACGGAGTGCGGCGATGACTGCGATGACCTGTCGCCTTCGGCTCGGCCCGGGAGCGTGGAGGTGTGCGACAGCGTGGACAACGACTGCGACGGCGACTTCGACGAGGGCGTGGCGTTCCCGGGGTTCGTGGACGCGGACCGCGACTACAGCGGCGACGTGAGCATGCCCATCGTGGCGTGCTTGGGATCGCCCGGGTTTGCCACCACGGCGGGCGACTGCGACGACACCGACCCGCACGCCAGCAACCTGCAGGTGGAGGTGTGTGACGGCGTGGACAACGACTGCGACGGGGGCACGGACGAGAACCCGCGCCCAACGCCGTGGTATCTGGACGACGACTCGGACCAGTTTGCGGAGCCCGGAGCTCAACCCCACCGTGGCCTGCGTGCCGCCGACCGCCATGCACGTGCTGCTGCCGCTCGACTGCGACGACAGCACCGCGCTGCGCGGGCCGCTGGCACCCGAGCTGTGCAACGCGCTCGACGACAACTGCAACGGCGCGGCCGACTTCGTGGTGAGCGCGTTCAACTACGAGGACGACGACCGCGACGGCTACGCCGACAGTGGCTGCGGCGGGAACGACTGCGACGACCGCGACCCCACTAGCCGTCCAGGCGCCGAGGAGCGCCTGGACGGCCGGGACAACGACTGCGATGGCAGCGTGGACGAGAACGTGATGCCCGCGCTGTTCTTCCGCGACCTCGACGGCGACCTCTACGGCGACGCGACCATGTTCGTGGTGGCCGCCAGCGTGCCCACGGGCTACGTGGCGCGCGCCGGCGACTGCGCCGACAACGACGTCCGGCGCTTCCCCGGGAACGTGGAGCGCTGCGACGTGCTCGACAACGACTGCGACCAGCGCGTGGACGAGCACGCCATCGATCCGGGCACGTTCTACCGCGACGCGGACGAAGACGGCTTCGGCGCCGAGGACCGCGTGTGGCGCGCCTGCGAAGCCCCCGAGGGCTATGTGAGCGTGAGCGGCGACTGCAACGACGACGACCCGAGCCCCTCCGGGGGGGTCACGAGCTGGTACCGCGACCACGACGGCGACACCTTCGGCAACCGCGCAGTGGCGAGCGTGGGGTGCGAGGCGCCTGCGGGCTTCGTGGCCGACGCCACCGACTGCAACGACCTCGACCCCGCGACGAACCCTGGAGCGACCCCGCTGTGCCACCCGCGCGACCGCGACTGCGACGGCACGGTGGACGCCATGGAAGTGGGCTGCAGCGCCACGGCTTGCAACACCGACAACGGGGGCTGCGACCAGGAGCCGGTGGCCACGTGCAGCACCGTGGGTATGGGCACTTCGTGCGCGTGCCCCGTGGGGTTCATGGGCAACGGAGTGGGCTCGTGCGGCTGCCTGTCGGAGACGGAGTACCTCACCGGCTTGAGCGCCACGGGCGGAACCCTCACGCCCGCGTTCGCGGTGGGGCAGCGGCACTACACGCTGGTCATGGACGCGGCGGCCACCAGCGCGGAGTTCACGCCCAGCATCGGCGCGCCGGCCGACGTCACGCTGCGCATCGCTGGGGCCACGCACGCGTCGGGCGCGGCGTTCGACCTCGGCACCGTGGCGCTGCGCACGCTCAGCCACTTCGACGTGGTGTTGCTGGCCACGCACGCGGACGGCTGCGTGCAAGAGACCACCATCACGGTGACGCGCTCGCAGTACCTGCGCGGCACCACGGGCGGTGGGGACAATGAGGCCGACGTCGTGTCGGTGTCGGGTGACGGAAACCGCATCGCGCTCGGCGACCGCCTGGACGGGGACAACGCCCCGGGCATCAACGGCACCTCCACGGGTGGCCTGTACGCCGTGGGCGCGGTGTTCCTGTTCCAGCGGTCCGGGTCCACCTGGCAGCTCGAGGCCACGTTCCGCGCGTCGACCCTGGTGTCGCAGGACCGCTTCGGGGCTTCGGTGGCGCTCTCGTACGATGGCAGCACCATGGTGGTGGGCGCCGACAACCGTGACGTGGGCGCCTTCGATGCCGGCGTGGCGTTCGTGTTCCACCATGACGGCAACGCCTGGGTGCAGCAGGCGGTGCTGAACAACCCTGCGCCGTCTACCAACGACTACGTGGGCACGTCGATCACCGTGTCGAACGACGGAGACACCTTCGCCGTGGGCGGCCCCACGGAGGACTCGAGCGCCACAGGCGTGGGCGCACCCGTGGCGGACAACTCCTCGACAGACAGTGGCGTGGTCTACGTGTACACGCGTAGCGGCTCGATGTGGTCGACGGCCACGCGCATCAAGGCGCCGGTCAACGGCCCGGGCGACCAGTTCGGTTCTGCGGTGCGCCTGTCGGGCGACGGCATGACGCTCGCGGTGGGCGCTCCGCTCGAAGACGGCAGCGCCTCCGGCGTGAACGGCGCCTTCGACGAGCTGCAGCCCAACAGCGGCTGCGTCTACGTGTACACGCGCAGTGGCATGACGTGGAGCTATCACTCCTACATCAAGGCGCAGAACCCTGGCATGGGCGACTCGTTCGGGCAGACGTCCGCGCTCGGTCTCGACGACCTCGGCCGCACGCTGGTGGTGGGCGTGCGCTTCGCGGACCTGGTCGGTACGGATAGCGGCGCGGCCTACGTCTACACCTTCGATGGCACGGACTGGGGGTTCGAGACCACCCTCGTGGCTGGGAATGCCGACGCGGGCGATCGATTCGGCGTCGGCGCGTCCATCTCGGGCGACGGCCAGCACATCGGCGTGACGGCCCCCTACGAGGACAGCCGCTCGGCGGACGACCCGTTCAGCAACACCGAGGTGGACGCGGGCGCGGCCTACGTCTTCGACCGCGTGGACCAGGCCTGGGTGGAGGCGCTCTTCCTGAAGGCTTCTTACCCGTACGCGGGCTTCTTCTTCGGGTACCGGTACATCTCGCTCTCGTCCGATGGGGCGGTCATCGCCGTCACCTCGCTAGACTGGGGATCGGGCGCGGGGCCGCGAACGAACGGGGACCGCAGCGACCGGAGCCGCTCGGACAGCCCGGGGGCGGCGTACGTCTTCGAGCGGTAGGCGGCCGAAGCCGAAGTCGACATAGCGGCCAGTCGAGTGCCCTGCCGGGGCGTCTATCTGGATGCTCGGCCGAGCTCCATGGCCTTGAACCGCTTCCAGAGCGCGCCCACCCCTTCGAGGTCTTGCATCGTCGCGGCGCGAAGGTGCTCCCTCGCGAACGAAGCGCTGCTGGCCAGCTCGGGGTGGCTGACCTCGATGTCGTGCAGGAGCCGGTCGGCGACGGCGGCGTCGTTCATGCCCCCGAGGACATCCTGCAGGGCCTCGAGGCACTCGATGTAGCGCTCCATCTGTTCTGACGGTTGGAGCGGCAGGAAGAACTCCGCTGCGTAGCGCGTGTTCTTGGCTGCGATGCGCACCCTGTGGCGCTCCTCGGGCGTTCCGCGCGCCAGCCGCTTGCCGCGCTCGAGCAGCTTCTCGTGCCGGCGACGCAGGGTCTTCCTCGCGCGCTTCTCGAGCGGCTTCTGGAGCGCGGCGCGGGCGGTCTCGTCGAGGGACTCGCAGAAGCGCGAACCCTGGAGCCAGCTGTCCAGGGCGAGCATCAGGCGCGAGTAGCGCACGGACGTCACCGCCTCGGCGGCCTGCTGCCGCTTCTCCCCGGCCATGCTCAGCGCGACCTGCCGGAGCGGCACGAGGTCCGGTTCCTGCGGGCACCCTTCGATGAGCATCGGCAGGGTGGTGTCGGCCAGCACGTCGGCGTCACGCGCGGCTCCCAGCTGCTCACCGAGCCAGGTGAGCTCTTCTTGCAGCGCGGGGGGGAATGGGATCCATCGTTCGAACAAGCGCAGCGCAGAGCGCAGGCGGCGCGTTCCCACGCGCATCTGGTGTATGCACTCCGGGTCGGCTCCCTGCGCGACGCCGCGCTGATTGTCCTGCACCTGTTTCAGGCAGTTGCCCACGATGAGCCGAAACCCGTCTTCGACGCTCACCCCACGGCTCAGCGCCACAGGCTCGGCCTTGACGGCAGCGGCTGGGGCGACCTGCGGTTTGAGTTCCGTCGTCATGGTGGATTCACCATGGAAGTCCCACGCCCGCGCGCAATCGTCTAGGGTCCGCGCATGTTCGACACCTCGGATGGGCTCGCGGTCTGCCTCTCATGCTTGCGGCCGCGGTCGGACCTCACGGCGGACTGGGTCCGTGTCGCGACCGAGGGCCGCGACCACACCACGTTCTACTGCAACGACGACTTCGCGTTCCCGGGACGAAAGCCCGTGAGCTCTCCCAGTCCCTGCCCGCACTGTCACGAAAGCTCGGCGGTCATCGCGGTGGCCAAGAGCGTGTTCGAGGGCATTGCGCGCTTCGTGGAGAAGCGAGGGTGAGGCCGACGCAGCGGCTCAGCGCGGGACCAACCGCACCGGCAGCCCGTCGGTGGGCTTCGCGAACGGCAGGTTCTGCACCTTGGTGGGGAAGTAGCCCGGCTTCTGGAACTCGATGCGGTACTGGCTGAGCAGCTCGGCGTACAGGCTGGTGAACAGCAAGCGCGCGAAGTGCAGCCCGATGCACTTGTGCGCACCGCCGCCGAAGGGCAGCCACATGAAGGGGTGACCCTTGTGCTCGTTGCGGTCCTCGTCGAAGCGGTGCGGGTCGAAGGCGTTCGGGTTGGTCCAGAACTCGGGGTGGCGCTGCAGGAAGGCGACGGGCACGCACACCATGGTGTCCGCGGGGATGGCCACGCCGTCGATCTCGCAGGCCTTCACCGTGCGGCGCAGCAGCATGGCCACGGGCGGGTGCATGCGGATGGTCTCGTGGAAGACGCCGGCCATGAGCGGGAGCGTGCGGAACATGGTGTCGTAGCCAATGGGGCGCGGCGTGGCCAAGACCGCAGCCGCGAGCTCGTCCTGGATGTCTTGGTTGTTGGCCAGGTGGTAGGCCGCCATGGTGGCCGCGCTGGCGGTGGTGTCGTGCGCCGCCAGCATCAGGAAGATCATGTGGTTGGCGATGTCTTCGTCGGAGTAGGGCTGCCCGTTCTCCATGGTGGCGCGGCAGAACGCGGCGAAGGAGTCACGGTCGTTGGACGCGCGCTTGCGGTCGATGCGCTCGAGGAAGAAGCGCTTCAGGTAGCGGCGCCCCTCGAGGCCGCGGTGGTAGTCCGTCCCGGGCCAGTCCACGCGCACCATGCCGACCGAGCCCTCCATCATGTCCGTGAAGGCGCGGTTGATCTGCGGCAGCTCCGCCTTGTCGCGCTCGTCCAGCCAGCAGAAGACGCCGAACGCGATGTCGAGCAGCAGTCGCTTGATGCCGTCGTACATGAGCATCTCGCGGGACTCGCCCCAGCGCTTGACGGTGGCCTCCGTCACGCTCTGCACCTGCGTGGCGTACTCGATCATGGTCTCGCGCTTGAACGACTCGGTGGCGATGCGGCGATGGTTCCGGTGCTCGCCGAAGTCGCGCATGACCAAGCCGCCGTCGAAGAACTCCCCCATGTGGCCCTTCCAGCCCATCTTGCACGAGAAGTTCTTGTCGCGGTCGAGCAGCACCACGTCCGCGTAGTCCGGGTGGTTGAGCACCACGGTCTTGAAGCCCGTGATGGACGTGCGGCTGATGCGCCCGAAGCGCTGATACTGGTCCGCGAACAGCGCGTTCGGGTCCTTCACCATCTCGATGGTCCGTCCCAAGAACGGATACCCGTAGTCGCCTTGGATGTGGCCGAGGTGCTTGTTCGGGGGACGCTGGTCGTAGGGCAGGGTGGCGGTGGCGGTCACGGGCAGAGTCCTGAGCAGGGGGATGGCAGAGCATAACGGCCGTTTTGTCCCGTGAACAAGACGTTTTTGATTTTTGTCCACTCCGCGAGACGAACCTCTGGAAATGTCCTGTGATTTTTGAGGTATGCTCTGCCCGTGCCCGTGAGCGACGCAGCGCCCGACTGGAAGGCCAAGAACCAACTCCCCCTGTACGACCGCATCCTGCAGGCGGCCGGCACGGCCATGGAGCAGGAGGGCATCGACGCGCTGCGCCTCGACCGCGTGGCGCGCGCCGTGGGCTGCTCGCGCTCGTCGCTCTACCGCTACTTCGACGCCAAGGAGGCGCTCATCCTGGCGGTGCTCGAGAAGCGCGTCATCGCCATGGCGCAGCGCATCGAGATCGAGCTCGAGCCGGTGGAGGACCCGGCCGACCGGCTCATCACGGGCATCGTGCGCGCCGTGGAGCTGGCCCACTCCGACCCGCAGTTCGTGGCGCTCTTCAGCGAGCCCAACAGCCCCACGGTGGTGCGCATCGCGGGCACCGCGCTCCCGCAGCTGCTCGAGCCGGTCATCGGTGCACTGCTGCCGCTCGCCGCGGACGGCGGCCTGCTGCCGGAAGACGTGCCCACCGAGGAGGCCGCGCGCTGGGTGGTCATGATCGTGGTGGGGCTGCTGACGTTCGACTCGAGCCGGGCCGCCGACCGTGACGCGCTGGTGCAGTACCTCGAGCGCTTCTTGATCCCGTCGCTCACGGGCGCGGGGACGTGGCGGCGCCAGCCGAGCTGACGCCGTTCACCTCACTTGGGCGGCATGCGGATGCCGCCGTCCACGCGAATGACCTCGCCGTTCATGTACGGGTTGGTCAGGCACTCCATGACCATGAACGCCAGCTCTTCGGCGCTGCCCAGGCGCTTGGGGAAGAGCACGGACTCACCCAGCTTGGCCTTGAACGCGTCGGCGTCCGGGCCCGAGCCGTAGATGGGCGTGTCGATGAGACCCGGCGCGATGGTGTTCACGCGGATGCCCAGCGCCGCGAGGTCGCGCGCGATGGGCAGCGTCATGCCCACGATGCCGCCCTTGGACGCCGAGTACGCGGCCTGCCCGATCTGACCATCGAACGCGGCGACGGACGCCATGTTCACGATGGCCCCCTTTGCGCCGTCGGCGTCCATGGGCGCTTGCGTGGCCATCGCGGCGGCGGCCTGGCTGAGCATGTTGAACGAGCCCAGCAGGTTGACCTTGATGATGAACGAGAACTTCTCGAGCGGCAGCGGCGTGCCATCGCGCCCCACGGTGCGGGCGGGGCCACCGAGCCCGGCGGAGTTCACCAGCGCACGCAGCGGCGCGAGCTTCAGCGCAGCCGCCACGGATGCCTGCGCGTCCTCCACGCTCGAGACGTCGCACTTCACGAACACGCCACCCAGCTCCTTGGCGATGGCCTCGCCGCGCTCGGCGTTGAGGTCGGCGATGACCACCTTCGAGCCCGCCGCGGCGAGCTGGCGCGCGGAGCCCTCTCCGATGCCCGAGGCACCACCCGTGACGATTGAGGAGCTTCCTTCGAGATTCATGCGCGGCATCGGATCTTCCTTTCGAGACGTGATCTCACCCGCTGGCGAATAAGCACGCCGAGCTCGCGGCGTCAACGCGGAGGCAGCGGGCGCAACGCACGCGGCGCAACGAGCATCGCGGCGTGCGGTGAGGTCGCACGCTCGCGGCCCCTCTGTATGACCATCGACGATGGATGGGCGGACCACTCAGAGTCCACGCATGAAGAACTTAACCTCCTCGGTCTCGGTGTTCGCGCTCTCCCTACCACTACTCGCAGGCTGTGGTGGTGGCGACTCCTCCTCGCTCGTGACGGGCATGCCCACGGGACACACGCCCACGCCCCTTGCGGCAGAGATCGTGGGCACGTCCGCGCCGGGAGACGTCTGGTCTCTCTCGATCACCAACGGTCAGTTCACGCTCACGGGCGACAACGGCACCCCCGCCAACACGGCAGACGACTACACGGCCTCCGGAACGGCAGCGCGGTCCGGGGCAAGCGTGCTGCTGACCCCGGTGGGGTCCGACGACCCGCTCTTCCAGGACCCGTTCTACGCGCTGAGCTTGCCGGGCTTCGGGTACGTGCTGCCCCTCGCGGGCCGCGCGATCGCCGCCATCGATAGGGGACCGTGCAACGTGGCCACCGACGGCGACTACCACTACTTCCCGCTGGCGCAGAACACACGCCCGGATGGCCAGCAGTGGGGCTTCGACATGCAGATTCGCGGCGGCGTCGATGGGCGCGAGATCGTGCTCCAGGAGGCCTATCGCGACGGGGGGAACACGGGGGGGTGGGAGTGGACGCTCTCCAACGTGACCTGCGCGTCCGACGTGTTCACGGTGGGGGACATCTCGACGCCGTTCTCGCGCGACCCGGGCGTGGAGATGTACGAGGCGCCGGCCATCCAAAACGTGTATGGCGCGTTCTCGTCGAACGGCACGGCGTTGCTCGACTTCGGTCGCGGGTTCGGCGGCGTGGTGGCGGTGGCGAGTTCCGGTGTGCCTTCCACGGAGGCCGATACGCTGGCGGCGTACGCGCGCGTTCGCAACCGCATCCTGGTGGGCTACGCGGTGGCCACGCACGCCACGCAAGCCACCGGGGAGGACTGGTACGCGGTGGACGTCCAACGGGGCACCCGCGAGAAAGCGCTGCGCGTGGAGATCACCATGGGTGACGGCTTCATCGGCTCCATGAGGATGTTCGACCTGGACGGCACCATGGTGGCCGAGGGCTTGGACATCGATCTGGCGTTCTCGGACGGGCAAGCCTCGGTGAGAGTGGACTTCTCGAACGCGAGCGGGTCCTCGGCGGACCTCAATGGGGCGCTGATCACGAGCGGTGAGGACCTGTCCATCGTGGCGGCCGGTCTCGAGGGCAGCGGGGTGAGCACCACGTTCAACGACGCGCTCGCCGTCACGCTGGGAGCGGGCGAAGAGATTTGGCGCACGCAGTACGCCATGTACTTGCGCTTCCTGCCCCCGCGCGACTGCTTCGAGCCGGGCACGTCGCTACCCGACGTGTATGCGTCGTCGCTCGGCCGGACCGTCCCGTCGATGTTGGGGCGCACCTACGAGCGCATCGAGATCGAGCCCGTGCTCGACACCGACGGGGAGCTCGTGGGAACGCGGCGCATCGTCCACCACGCGGACAACACCATCGAGGACTACACCAACATGCCGGCGTTCCTGCTCGTGGACCGTGGGGCCGTGGTGCAGGGCGCGAGCACGGACGACTACCCCTTCCGCGTGTTTTGCGGCCCCAGCTACCCGTGGAACCCGGGGCAAGACGCTCTCGCGGCGACGACCGGATTCGCCACGAGCGCCACGAGCGGCTTCACGGTGCCAGGCACGTACATCATCGAGGTCGGACCCGCGAGCGGAAGCGGCGGCGGCTCGTCGCAGTATGTGGTTCTCGAAGTGCGCTGAGCTTGCAGAAAAACAGGGGAGGGCGAACACACCGTGACCCCTCCAAATGCTCATCCCAATCTATGCGCGCGGTGGCAGCGTTCTGCCGATGTCGCGTCGCAGTCAACGGTTCGATCCGCTGTCAGTCGTCGAGCGGGGCTACGACCTCGACTGCGCCCTCACTGACTGGTTGGATGGCGTGGTGTCGGCGGTTCGCAGGGGCTTCCCGGAGGGCAGCTTCGTGGGCGCCTCCACCGTGCTCTACCACGAACTCGGGGAGCGCCGAATCGAGCTGTCCGTGCGTGATCCACGCGAGCCCGCTGCGTACGAGTCGTGGGTGCGCGAGGTGGTCCGCGAGATGCCGGAGAGCGTGATGTCCACCGTCTTCGGCCCCGCCCCCTTCATCGGCGAAGCCCGCAGCGAGCGAGCCTTCGAAGACCTGGTGGAGCCGCTGCACGCGGGGGTGGACTCCATCGGCTTCTCCGTGAGCGATGGCGCCGGCCGCGGCCTGCTGGTGGGCAGCCTGGTGCCGGCGGGCGTGCGGATGACCCAGCTCGAGCGACGTCGCTGGTTCCGGGTGGTCGCGCACCTGGGGGCCGCCATGCGGCTGCGGCACCGCTTTGCCACGCACGCCCCCACACCCGACGCCGTGTTTCGCCCCGACGGAAAGCTGCTGCATGCGTCGCCCGAGGTGGCGTCCGGTGGGCTGCGCGCCATGCTCACCGACGCGGTGGACAGGCTCGCGCGCGCCAAGCAGCTGCGAAGCACGTCACCCGAGGAAGCGCTCGCGTTGTTCCGCGCGCTCGCCGACGGTCAGTACAGCGTGGTCGACTGGGTGGACAGCGACGGCAAGCGCTTCGTGGTGGTGCACGAGAACGACATGCCAGCGGGGAGCTTGCGCGCGCTCTCGCGGCGCGAGGCCCAGGTGGGTGAGCGCATGCTCGAGGGCCGCAGCAACGCGGAGATCGGATACTTGCTCGGGCTCTCACCGGGGACCGTCAACCGCATCGCGCGGGACGTGCTCGCCAAGCTGGGCGGGGCCAAGCGCGCGGATCTGCCGCGGCTCTTCGAACACGGCCTCAGCGTGGGCGAGATCGGTGATGGAGGGCTGCGGACGCTGGCGCTCGGGCCGCGCTCGGGAAGCTCCGCGCACTGGGAGAAGCTCTCTCGCGCAGAGCGCGAGGTGGTGCGCCTGGCCCTCGCAGGCAACAGCAACGGAAGCATCGCCGAGACGCGTCGCGTATCCGTCCGCACCGTGGCCAATCAGCTCGGGCTCGTCTACGCGCGCTACGGGGTTCGCGGACGGGTGGAGCTGGGGGGGCTGCTGGGCGTCGAGCCCCCATGCAGGGACGGGGAGGGGGAGCGGGCCGAGGCATAGAGGTTCGCGGTCTGCGGCCGCTGAGATAATTCTTGCGTCCTTCTAGGGCTATCCTCGTCTCCAGAGATCATGGAAGCCCACCCCAGTCACCAGACCGCCCTGCTCTGGAACCAGTTCGTGTCCCCCCTGCGCTCGTTCGTGGGCAAGCGGGCGCCGCGGGAGGTGGACCCCGAGGACGTGCTGCAAGACGTGTTCGTGCGCATCCAGGGGCAGCTGCCGAGCCTGCGCGAGGCGGACCGCATCGACGCGTGGATCTTCCAGATTGCGCGCAACGTCATCGCCGACGCGTACCGACAGCGGGCGCGGCGTGAGGCGCTCGACCAGCGCGTGGCCGCCGAGGGTCTGTTGTACGTGTCGGACGATGACGAGCGCGCGGCGGCGGTGTCTCTCGCTGGCTGTCTGGCGTCGATGATCGAGCAGCTGCCGGAGCCCTACCGGCAGGCCATCGAGCTGTCCGAGATCCGCGGCATGACCCAGGCCGAGGCGGCGGCGCTCGTGGGCATTTCGCTCTCGGGGATGAAGTCCCGCGTGCAGCGTGGGCGCGAGCACCTGAAGGGCATCATCCACGAGTTCTGCCGCGTTTCGACCGACGTGCGCGGTGGCGTGGTGGAGTGCGTGGCGCTGCGCGGCGATTGTGGCGTGAGCGCGCGTCTTTCCGTGGGGCCGAGCGACTCCATGGACATGAACAACACAACCACTCGCGAGGCCACGAACACCAACCCCAACCAAGAGGAGACCAAGGGCTGCTGCGGCGGCCCTGCCCCCGGAGACGCGAGCGCGTGCTGCGCGCTGGACGCTGAGAAGAAGGCGGCGGGCGAGGCCGGCTGCGGCTGCAGCACGAAGGCGGCCTCCGCGCCCAAGAAGGGGTGCTGCTGATGCGTGCCCTAGAGTTGCCCGTCGTCGTCATCGGCGCCGGGCCGGTGGGGCTGTCCGCTGCGGTGCAGCTCCTGGACCGCGGCCTCGACGTGCTGGTCCTCGAGGCCGCCGATGAAGTGGGCGCGAGCCAGCGCGACTGGGGGCACGTGCGCCTCTTCTCGCCGTGGCGTTACAACGTGGACAAGGCCGCCGCGCGGCACCTCGAGGCGTCGGGCTGGGTGCCTCCGCCGCCCGACGACATGCCCACCGGGCTCGAGCTGCAGCAGCGCTACCTGCTGCCGCTGGCCAACCTGCCGCTGCTGAGCGGGCGCATCCGTCGCAACCGCCGGGTGACCGCCATCACTCGGGTGGGCGTGGACAAGACGCGCAGCGCGGGCCGCGGCGACGTGCCGTTCCTGGTGCGCACCCACGAGGAGGACATCCTCGCGCGGGCGGTCATCGATGCGTCGGGCACCTGGTGGACCCCCAACCCGCTGGGGGCTGCCGGCATCTCCGCGCGGGGAGAGGCGGCGCTCGCGCATCGCATCCACTACGGCATCCCGGACGTGCTCGGCGCCCACCGCGAGCGCTACGCCGGGAAGACCACGCTGGTGGTGGGGGCCGGGCACTCGGCGGCCAACAGCTTGTTGCCGCTGGTGGAGCTAGCCAGCGCGACCCCCGGGACCAAGGTGGTGTGGGCCACGCGCAGCGCGGATCTGACGCGCGTCTTCGGCGGTGGGGAAGCCGACGGACTGCCGGCCCGCGGGCGGCTGGGCAGCGCGCTGCGCGAGCTGGTGGACAGCGGTGCCCTGCAGCTGGTCCAGCACTTCCGCATCGACTCCCTGCGCGAAGTGGCTGGCAAGCTGGAGGTGGCCGGCCTGCGCGACGGAGCGCCACACGTGGTGCGCGGCGTGGACGCCATCATCGCGGCCACGGGGCAGCGACCGGACCTGGGCATGGACCGTGAGCTGCGCTTGGGCGTAGACCCTGCGCTCGAGAGCGTGCTGGCGCTGGCCCCGCTGATCGACCCCAACGTGCACAGCTGCGGCTCGGTGCGCCCGCACGGCGCCGTGGAGCTGGCCCACCCCGAGCCGGACTTCTACATCATCGGCAGCAAGAGCTACGGGCGCGCGCCCACGTTCCTGCTGGCCACGGGCTACGAGCAGGCGCGGTCGGTGGCCGCCATGATCGCCGGTGACCGCGAGGCGGCGCTGCGCGTGGAGCTCGACCTGCCGGAGACGGGTGTGTGCTCGAGCACGCGAAGCGCCCCCGCGCAGGACGCGGGCGGTGGCTGCTGCGCGCCCGCCAAGAGCGCCTGTTGCTGAGCGGGCGGCGCTTGTGGGCGGCGGTCGCAGGGCTGTCGCTCGACCAGCTCGTGGCCTGGGGGGTGCTGTACTACGCGTACACGGTCCTCTCGGTGCCCATCGCGGCGGACCTCGAGTCTCGCGCCTGCACGTGGCGGCGGCGTTCTCCGTGTGCCTGCTGGTGGCCGGCTGGATGGGCCGCCACGTGGGCGCCGTGTTGGATGCGCGCGGCACCCGCGGCTCGCTGCGGTTGGGGGCGCTGCTGGCGCCGCTGGTGTTCGCCGCGCTGGCGCTGGTCGGCGACATGGTCTCGCTGGTGGCGGCCTTCGCGCTGCTGGGCGTGGTGCAAGCGCTGGCGCTCTACGAGCCGGCGTTCCGCACGATCGTGGACTGGTGCCCCGAGGAGCGAGCGCGCTCTCGCGCGATGCTGGGCCTCACCATCGTGGGCGGCTTCGCCAGCACGGTGTTCTTGCCGCTCACGGGCTGGCTGTTGGCCCGATACGACTGGCGCGACACCGTGCTCGTGCTCGCCGTCGGGCTCGCGGTGGTGCTGGTGCCCACGCGTTTCTCGCTGCCGCTCTCGAGCCGGGGCGGACCGCGCGCGGCGGTGGCACGCCTGCATGCGCCACCGTCCGCGAGACGACTGGCGGCGGGGCTGGCGCTGCACTCGCTCGCGTCCACCGGCGTGTTCGTCTACCTCATGTGGCACCTGGTGGAGCAAGGCGCCTCGCTCGGTGCGGCGGCAGGCCTCGCGGGCCTGGCCGGCGGTGCACAGGGGCTGGGCCGGCTGGTCTCTGGGCCGCTGCGGCGGGTCGCCGGGGGAACGAGCTTCTTGCCCCTGCTGCTCGGGGCCCAAGCGGTTGCCTTGCTGGGCGTGGTGGCCCTCGACGGCGGGGCGATGACGGCCTGCGTGCTGCTGTTCGGGGCCGCCAGCGGCGTCATGACGCTCGAGCGGGCCACGGTGCTCATCGAGTGGTACGGCCGCGCCACGTTCGGGGCGCACCAGGGCCGCCTGGCGGCAGCCACGAGCACGGCACGTGCGGTATCGCCCTTCTTGGTGGAGGGCGGTCATCTCTTCGCGAGCTACGCGGTGGTGTTCGGCGTGCTCGCTGCCGCGCTCTTGCTGAGCGCCTGGGTGTGTCGGTCGGCGGCCCGCCTGCACCACCACGAGCCGCTGCCCGGGGAGTGGGTGTTTTCGGGCTAGAGGGGGCGTTGGGTCCTGCGGTAAGCTGCCCGTGCTCCGCAACTCACGCACCGCAGAGCGTTCAGTTCTTTATTGGAAACGGCCGCCGGACCCATGCACTCGGCGGCGACACTCGCGACCTCGGCTCCATGACGCCCGACGCTCCCGCGCTGCCCTCCGTTCGCGACCTGAAGCGGCGCTACAAGCTGCTGCTTGCCGAGCAGCGCGCGCTGCACACCACCGACCTCGGCATCTCGCTGCCCATCAGCACGGGTGAGCCCGTGCTGGACGCGGCGCTGCTCGAGAAGCTGTTGCCCACGGCCACCATGGGCGAAGCCGAGCACCTGGCCCGCGCGTGGCACCTGGTGCGCACGTCGCAGGCCTCGCACCACGCCATCCTGCGCCGTCACGCGCGGGCGCTGCTGAACGACCACAAGCTGCTCCATGCGCTGGGCGCGCTCGAGCGCGGCGACGACGAGACGCTCGGCGCCATGCTGGGGGCGCTTCCCTGGGTGTGGCGCCTCGGGTTCGCCACGGCGGCCATCAAGCCTGCTGCCATGACGCTCACGGGGTGGCGGCGCGGTGTGCCCTTCCGGCTCATCGAGCCGCCGTTCGACCAACTGCGCGCCGACTTCCGCGCCACCCTCGCGCGGGCGCCGGACGCCACGCTGCTCAAGTTCCGGGACACCGTGAAGCAGTCGGCCGCGCTGCTGCACTTTCGCTTCGAGGGCGAGCGCGAGCGGGCCATCCACGACCTGTGCTTCGGTGACGGCCGCGCCGCCGCGGCGTCGGGCACGCTCCCGGTGGTGAGCGCGTTCGTCACCGCGCGAGATGCGCTGGCCCGCGACGGCTTGGGTGCGTTCGTGCGCGCGCTGGACGCCGCGCCGGGGGTCATCCCGCTCACGTCGCTGGGTGGCCTCTTCGGGCAGGCCGGCGTCCGGCTGGACCTCCCCAACGCCACCTCGCGCCCGTACATCGGCCAGCTGCGCGCGCACGCCCTCGCGTCGGCCAGCGGGGTGGAGGCGCTGCTCCGGCTGAACGAGTGGGGCCCGTGGCTGCAGCCCGAAGACTGCGCGGTCATCACCGAGCGCGTGCTCGCGGCCACCCAGAGCCCGCGCGTGAGCCTGCCGTTCTTCAAGGTGCTCAAGGGCTTCGAGGCCGCCCCGCCCCTCGTGCGTGAGGCGCTGGCCCAGCCGCTATTGGTGCCGCTCATGCAGCGCTTCGGCCAGCAGGTGCGTGCGTTGCTTCCGGCCGCGCGCGACTACACCTTCGTGCTGCCCGCCAACATGCTGCGGCTCACCAGCCTCATGCTCTACGCCATGGTGGCCACGGCGGGGGACGCGCGCCTGCTCATCTTGCGCAACAAGGGTCTGAGCAGCACCGCCCCCGTGTCCCTCCACGACGTGGTGACGCACCTCGTGGCGGGTGACACGAAGGGTTGGCTCGAGCGCGAGCTGGGCGCGGTGGCGCACGACGAGTCGTACCGCTTCGACGTCCCTGCGCTGGCGAGGACGCTCGGTGACGTCGACCCCACACAGCCCCTCATGCTGGACGTGCCGTTCGTGAGCGATGCGCGCCTGCTCGAGGCGCTGCTGCCGTTCGACCTGGCGCTCAACCTCAACCCGCCGCTGGGCGCGCCCGGTGAGCTGACCGTGGGCTACGAGTTCTACACGCACGCGGTGTACGCCACGCCCAAGGGCGGCTGGGCGGTGCTGTCGCGCGGCGGGGACACGGCCGCCACCCGCTTCGCCGAGCTCATCGACCGCCTTCAGGTGATGAGCGCCATGGCCGCGGAGGCGCGCGCATGAAGCTGCTGGCCGTGGTGGAGAAGGACCTGGTGAACGGGCGCGCGTGCGCACGCGTGGACTACACCGGCACGTTCCCATTGCTGGGCGAGCCGCCGCGACCGGGGCTGGTGGAGCTCGACTGCCCGGGGCTGAAGCAGGCCAACCGCGCAGCGCTGCTGAAGTGGCTCGCCACCGAGGGCCAACGTGTCGGTCGCGGCGCAGCCACCGGGGCATCCGTGGCGGTTGCGCTCGACGCCGTGCCAAGCCAGCTGTGGCGCGTCATCTCCTATGGCGAAGCCGTCGCGTTGCCCAACTTCGACGGGCTCACCTATCTCGCTGCTGCCGCTGCGCCGCTCGCCGAGATCAGCGCGTGCCTGGCCGAGCGCATGCCGGCGTTGCTGGAGCGCATCGACGAGGCCCTGGCCCTGTCCGACGTGGAGCAGATCCGCGGCCTGCGGGCCACGCACGCGGACCGCAAGACGGTGCCGACCGTGGTGTGGGGCCTCACCTCCCGCGCCGACACCCACATCACCGAGCTGAGCGAGCGCGTGGACCGCGAGGCGCTGGCGCAGCTGCTCACCACGCCCTTCGACGTGACCGCTTGGGTGGCGGCCGCGGCCGCGATGCGCGCGGACTCCGGGCGGGTGGAAGCCCTCGTGGCGTTGGTCCGCCGCATCCCCGATGGCGACGACGCGCCGCGCCACGCCGAGGAGATCATCGCGGCGGTGAGCCAGCACCGGGCGCTGGTGCGGGCCACGACGTACGGCGGGTTGTTCTGGAACGTGCTCGCGCCGCTGCTCGCTTGGCCGGCCACACGGCACGGCGGTGAGCTCGGGATCGAGGACGCGACGGAAGTGGTAGTGACGCCCAGCTGGGATCTCCGCAACGGCGTGCGGGTGGGGCGCATCAAGCCGGGGCGCAAGGCCCTTCAGATCCCGGGCAAGCCGCCCACCTTCGTGCGTGGCACGCGTGCGCTGCTGAAGCAGGTCGTCGACGCCGGGGGCAGCTTGCGCCACCACGGCGTGACGCTCACCTACCCGACGGACGCGCGGCCGCTGACCCCGCGGCTCATCGAGGTGGAGCGCGCCGACACGCTCGCCTACGTGGACCCCGACGCGGCGCTCGCGCTGCTGGGAGACCGCGCCACGGATCCCGCGCTGGTCGCGCTCGCGGCCCGCGCCAAGGCCGACCCGGGGGCTGCCCGCGTGCTCGCCGACTACGTCATCGAGCTGACCGCAGGCATCGACGCGGACGTCGCGCGCAAGCTGGCCCGCGGCCGGCGCTAGCGCCTTGGGCACCGAGCGCGTCCACCCGGCCTAGGAGCGACACGCACTTCGTGGCACCCTGACCGAGAAAGAGGTGCCGTGGGGGCCCCGCTACCGAGAGCTGAGACCAGGATCGAGCTGTGGATTGGCGCGTACGCGTTGCTTGCCATCGCGGTGATCGTGCTGCCTGCGCTCGTGCTGGTGGAGCAGCACCTCGAGGCCTCGCTGGTGGCCAACGAGATAGACATGGTGTCGCGCGAGGAGCGCCTCATGGTCACCACGCTGGCGCACCGCGTGGCGGCGAGCGAGCGGAGCGTGAGGCGGCTCGCGCGGCGCGTGTCCGAGACCGCTACGCCCATCACACCGAGCGAGGTGCAGACCTTCGAGCAACTGGTGGCGCGCGACGCGGACGGGGCGCATCGCTCTCGCCCGGCCAGCTTCGACGCGGTCACCCAGGCGGGCATCTGGGTGCCGCGCCACGCGCCCATGGACGACGACTCGCGGGGCTTCTACGTGCGCGTGAAGCACCTGATCGAAGACACCATGCGCGGCGGGGACGACACGCTGTCCGAGAACGCGTGGCTGCTGGTGGACGGTGGCGGTGAGGTCATCTTGTGGCCGGCGGCGCCCCTGTTCATCTACGAGGCGGCGGCCAACCACGACTACTCCGACACCGAGTGGGTGAACCTCGCGCGCCCCGCGAACAATCCCGACGGCCGTCCGCGCTGGACGCGCGTGGAGTTCGACCCGGTGCCCAGCGTGTGGATGGTCTCCGTGGTGGCCCCGTACACGCGCAACGGACGCTTCGCGGGCTCCGTGGGCCACGACGTGCCGCTCGACAGGCTCATCGCAGGAGGGGCCGCGCTGTCCGAGCGGGCGGGCGCGACGTACATGGTGATCGACCGCGAGGGGCGGCTCTTGGCGTCGGCGCGCTACGCCGCCGAGATTCAGGCGGGGCGCGGGGACTACTCCGTCGATGACGTGGCGGACGCGCCGCTGCGGAGCGCGGTCCAGCGGCTCATGCGAGCGACTCAGGACAGCACCGAGGTGCAGCGCATCGAGACCCGCGCGCTGATCGTGCTGGGGACGCGCCTCGAGGCCACCGGCTGGACCACCATCTCTGCCATCCCGCGCGAGACCATCACCGAGCGCGTGGCCGAGCCGGTGCGCACCATGCGCAACGCCACCCTGGCAGCGCTGTTGCTGGTGTTCGCGGCGTCGCTGGTGACCATCATCCAGGACCGCCGCCGCCGGCAGCGGGCGCTCTTGCAGCTGCGCGAGAGCGACGAGAAGCTGGCGCGAGCCCAGAAGCTGGACGTGCTGGGGCGCTTTGCAGGTGGCATTGCGCACGACTTCAACAACATCCTCACCGTCATCAACGGCTTCGCGCAGATCGCCATGGCGCGCAGCCGCGAGGACGAGACCCAGCGCGACCACCTGCGGCAAATCACGCGCGCCTGCATGCGCGCGGCCGAGCTCACCCGGCAGCTCCTGGCGTTTGCCAGGACGCAGCCCATCGCGCCGCAGGTCATGGACGTGAACGACCTGGTGCGCGACACGCACAAGCTCCTGCGACGCGTCATCGGGGAGGACGTGGAGGTCATCAGCCTGCCGTCACCCACGCCCGCCTGCGTGCTGATGGACGCGGGCCAGCTGGAGCAGGTGCTCACCAACCTGGCGGTGAACGCGCGCGACGCCATGCCCGACGGAGGCGCGCTGACGGTGCGCGTGGAGGTGGGCGACCATCGCGTGGTGCTGAAGGTGTCGGACACGGGCGTGGGGATGCCCGAGCACGTTCGCAAGAACGCCACCGAGCCATTCTTCACCACCAAGGAGGCCGGGCGCGGGACGGGGCTGGGTTTGTCCACGTGCCTCGCCATCGTGGAGCAGGCCGGCGGCACCCTCGAGATCCAGTCCCAGGTGGGGCAGGGCACCACGTTCACCCTGTCGTTCCCGCAGGCCGACAGCACCCAGCTGGTGCCGCCCATGCGCTCCGAGCCGCCACCCGCGCCGCGCGGCGAAGGGCAGCTGATCCTGCTGGTGGAAGACGACGCCCAGGTGCGCAACGCCACCTCCGAGCTGCTGCGGGCGCTGGGCTTCGACGTGGTCGAGGCGGACAACGGCGCGAGCGGCCTCGGCGTGGTGCGCGAGCGGCACAAGGACCTGGCGTGCGTGCTCACCGACGTGGTCATGCCCATCCTGGGCGGCGGCCCCTTCCTGGCCCTGCTGCGGGCGGAGCACCCGAGCCTGCCCGTGGTGGTCACCTCGGGCTACGTGGACGACCCGCGCCTGCGCGACGACCTGCGCGACCTCACGCTCGAGTTCCTGCCGAAGCCGTTCACGGCGGACCAGCTGTCGCGCGCGCTGGCTCGGGCCATGAGCGCGACGAGCGCCTAGCCGGGCTCGCGGCGGGCGGCACCGCGGAACAGGTCCGCCAGCTCGCTCTCGGTGGCCTGGCTGGCGCGCGCCTGGCGCTCGAGGATGGCCTCCACGCCCAGGCTCGAGTCCAGCTCGTTCAGGAACTGGTCCACGGCCAGGCGGGCCAGCCCCTCGATGCGGTCACCCCAGCGCTCTTTGAGGCGCGCCTTGGCGGCGTCCTCCAGCAGCGCGTGGAAGGCCTTGCGGACGACCTGATCGGCCTCGCCCTTGAGCATCTGCGTGGGTTCGAGATCCAAGAAGCGGGCGTTCTTGGGGCTGGGCGGCGGGCCGCCTTCGGGGCGCTTTTGGTCGTTCATGGTTTCATTCTGCCGCGCTGCACGAGGTGGCGAAAGGGCCGGCCGCGAGAACCCGTCTCGACCCTGGTTGCAGGGCTCACCCCGCGCTGAGACCATGCGCCGATGACCCCCAGCCGCCGTCCACCGCCGCCTGCAGCAGCGCCTCGCGAGCCGTCACGAGACACCCGCGGCGTGGAGCTCACCGAGGTGCAGGTGGACGGCGTGGCCATGCTGCTCATCGACCTGCCCGCGCCCACGCTCGCGGGGGACCACTTCGCCGACATGACGGATGCGGAGCGCGACGTGGCGCTGCGCGTGGCCGCGGGGCAGAGCAACGCGGCCATCGCCAAGGCGCGCGGAACGCACGTGCGCACTGTGGCCAACCAGCTGGCGGCGCTCTTCCGCAAGCTGGGCGTGGCGAGCCGCGCGGAGCTGCGCGCGCTGCTGGCGCGGGGCGGCAGCTGACTCACCCCTAGAGCCGTGCTCTAGGGAGGATTCGAAAGAAGCAGTATGCTCGCCGCGCATGCCTCGGCCTGGGCTACTGGATGTGATCGCTTGCGCGTGGGACCTCGACCGCGACGTGTCGTCGTGGCTCGCGGACTTGTCCGACTGCAGCGCGAGGGTGTTGCCCGGGGTGGAGGGGGCGGTGTGCTGGCTGTCCCGCGTAGGTGAAGAGGGGCCGCAGCTGGTGGCCGCCGAAGGGCAGGGCGACCTGCTGGCGTGGATGATGCGCGACCATGAAGGCGGCCTCGAAGAGGGCGCGCTCGACGCGGCGTATGCCAGCGCGCCCATGGTGGCCTCCATGCGCAGCATCTTCGACGAGACCTGGTCGAGCCTCCCGAACGCCATGGCGCGGGAGTTCTCGGCGCGTGATCTGCACGACGTGGTCACGGTGGCACCGAAGGCGGGCAACGACGTGGTGACGCTGGCGCTGCCCATCCCACGGCGACACGGGGTGGCCCGCGACGCGCGGCTGGGCGAGCTGATGGGCCGCTGGCAGGGGGTTGGCCACCAGCTGCGGCAGGCGCTGGTGGCGCGTCGGGCGCTGGGCGGCACGGCGGCCGACGCCTCGCTGCACGTGCCCGACGTCATCGCCGACTTCGACGCCCGCGGCCGCGGGGACTTTCGCTTCCCACACCTGCGCCCCGCGCTGCTGGAGCAGAGCCGGCGCGTGTCCAGCGCGGAAGGCGGCGCCATGGCGCACCTGGGGGTCTGGGAGGACCTCATCGCGGGGCGCTACTCCATCATCGCCCACCGGGAGCACACGGGCCGGCGGCGCTTCCTGGCCATCCAGAACGCCGCCGAGCAAGCCACGCTGCGTGCGCTTTCACGCGCCGAGCGCATGGTGGTGGAGCGCCTGGGCCGCGGTGACGCGCACAAGGCCATCGCGGCCGACCTGGGTGTGCGCACTTCGTCGGTGGCCAACGTGGCGGCGCGCGCGCTCCAGAAGCTGGGCGTGGCCGACGTGGCGCAGCTGGCCATGCTGCACGCCGGCCTCGCCCGGCCCACCTGAGCGTTCACGCGGTACATCACGCTCGACTTGCGCGCGGTGATTGGCGACGCTGACGCCGATGCAACGCGACGAGCTGGTGGCGCACCTGCGGACCCTCGGGGTCGATGAAGCGAGCGGGCTGGCTTTCGACGCGACCATCACGCCAGAGACGCTGCTGGGGCCGTTTCCGAGCGCGCGGCCCCCGGGGGCTGCTGCGCTCGTGGCCGCGCCGCCAGGGGCCAGCGTGGGGCCGTTGCCGCGCATCGGGCTGAGCGGGCTGGTGTCGGGTCAGTCCGCGTCGGACGTCGCGGTGAGCGGCGCGTCCGGGCGCATCGAAGACCCGGCCGACTTCGAGATCCTGAGCGTGCTGGGGGAGGGCGGCATGGGCCGCGTGCACCTGGCGCGGCAGCGCTCACTGGGCCGTGACGTGGCCATCAAGACGCTCAAGGCCGAGGTCGCAGATGTGCACGCGGTCGAGATGCTGCGCGAAGAGGCCACCACCATGGGCCGCCTCGAGCACCCCAACATGGTGCCCGTGCACGCCGTGGGGCGCGACGACTCGGGGCGCCTGCTGCTGGTGATGAAGCGTGTGGACGGCGTGGCGTGGAGCGACCTGCTGCACGACCCCCACCACCCGCGCTGGGAGGTGCTGGCGCCGCGCGACGAGGACCGCCTCGAGCTGCACCTGAGCGTCTTGGCGCAGGTGGCCAACGCGCTCGAGTTCGCGCACAGCCGGGGCGTCGTGCACCGCGACGTGAAGCCGGAGAACGTGCTGCTGGGCGAGCACGGTGAGGTCTACCTGGCGGACTGGGGCATCGCGCTGCGCCTCGGTGGCGCCGCGTCCATGACGCTGGTGGGCACGCCCGCCTACATGGCGCCCGAGATGGTGCGCGCGGACTCCGCCCGCATCGACGCGCGCACGGACGTGTTCTTGCTGGGGGCCACGCTGCACGAGGTGCTCACGGGGCAGCCGCCGTACTCGGGGGCCAGCATCCACGCGGTGCTGGTGGCTGCGCACGACGCGTTGCCGCCCAGCTACGGGCCGGAGGTGCCGAGTGAGCTCGCGGCCATCGCACGGCGCGCCATGGCGGCCTCGCCGGAGGACCGCTTTCCGAGCGCGCTCGCGTTTCGGCAAGCGCTCGATGAGCGGCGGCGCCATGCGGGGGCGCTGGCCCTCGTTCGCTCGGGGCGCGAGCTGCTGGCGGACCTCGAGGCCGCGCCGCAGGGGAGCGCAGGGGGCGGGCCCGACGTGGACCGCAAGCTCACGGAGTGCCGCTTCGCCTTCGTGCAGGCGCTGCGCATCTGGCCCGAGAACGAAGACGCGCGCGAGGGCCTGGACCAGGCGCTGCGCTTGGCCGTGCAGCACGAGCTGGGCCGCGAGAACCCGGTCGCCGCGCGCAGCCTGCTGGCCGAGCTGCACGTGCCGGACGCCGCGCTGCTGGCGCGCGTTTTGGCGCTCGAGACCACGCTCGCGTCACGCCTCGGCGCGGTGCAGAAGCTCGAGGCCATCGCCGCCGACGCCGACCTGCGCGTGGGGCTGCGCTCGCGCATGATCCTCTTCGGGTTCGTCACCGCGGCGGGGGTGGCCATCTCGGCGTACTTCTCGCTCGGCCCGCGTGCCGATGCGGCGCCGCCCAGCGGGCAAGAGATCGTCGGCGTGGCGCTCCTGTTCATCGCCATCGTGGCGGTGGGCAGCCTGCTGCTGCGCAAGCACCTGCTCGCCAACCTGGCGGGGCGACAGGCCATTGGGCTCTTGGCGGGCGGCCTGCTGGGGCTGCTGGCCCACCGCGTGATCGGAGCGGCCAACGGCGTGTCCACGCTGTCCGTGCTCGCCATGGACTTCGTGGTGCTGGGGCTGGCCAGCGGGGCGGCGGGGCTCATCGTGCCCCGCGCCAGCTGGGCCGCGCTTGTGCCCGTGCTCGGGGCGGTGCTGTCGGCCATGTACCCAAGCCACGTGGTGGTCATCTTCTCGTCGTTCTCGGTGCTGACGGTGCTCGCCGTGGCGGGGCTGTGGCTCGGTAGTGTTCGAGCGCGCGACCGGTCTGACGGGTGATCCGGTGCCAACCCCGCGCCGAAAGCGTCAACCGGGTTGACGGCGCGACCCGCGAATCGCTCTAGGAACAAGCTGCTGTGCTTGTGGCACGGCGCTCGCACAGCGTACCGTGAGTTCGACGCAGCCCGCGTCGGGACGCACGTGAGCGTGCTGGAGAGACGGATGCCGAACCCTCGTCGCTTTGGGACCAGGATGCGAAGACTATGCGGGGTGGCGCTGCTCGGCGTCATGGCTTGCGACACGCCCGCTCCCATCGAGGAGCAGCCCCCGTGCCAGACGTCCGTGGTCCGCCGATTGGCTGTCTACAGCCCGCCCGACGAGGTCGACCTCTTGCTGGTCGTCGACGACTCCGCCTCCATGAGCGGTGAGCAAGCTGAGCTGGGCGCCGAGGTGGCGCGGGTGCTGCGCTCGCTCCCTTGGCTGGGTCAGCTGGACACCAGCCTGCACGTGGGGGTGGTGTCCAGCGACTTGGGCGCAGGCGGCGGCGGCTCCCTCAGCGAGGGTTGCAGCTATCCGCTCGGGCGTGATGGCCGCATGCTGCGGGCGCACACGGGTGGCGACCCCAGCTGCACGGCGGTGTCCGAAGCGCTGCCGTACGTCACGGTGGAGGCGGGGGACAACCTGGATGACATCGCCGACCGGGTGGGCTGCCTGGTGCACACCGGCGCGGGTGGCTGTGGCTTCGAGCAGCCCCTCGAGGCCGCGCTCAAGGCGCTGACACCGGCCGCGTTCGAGCTGCGCTTTCAGCAAGAGCGCGGTGGCGTGATCGAGAGCGACACGGGCGGGCACGGCAGCGGCGCGAACGCGGGCTTCCTCCGGGAGAACTCGCTGCTGGTCATCGCGATCATCACCGACGAAGACGACTGCTCCAGCGCGGACATGGACCTCTTCTCGCCCAGCGGCGCGGACCCGCAGTACCCCTCGCCCGTCACGGGGCCCAGCGGGGACCCTCTTGTGCAGTGCTCCGCGCACCCCTCGGCGCTCCATCCCGTGCAGCGCTACGTGGATGGCTTCCGCGCTCTGCGTCCCGGCATGGAGCACTACCTGGTCTTCGTGGTGGTCGGGGGTGTCGACGACGCGCTGCTGCGCGCCCACTCGGAGGCCTCCCTCATCAACGATGTCGAGTACCTCGAGACGGACTACGCGGCGCTGCTCGCGGAGCCGGGTATGCAGGAGGTGGTGGACAGCAGTGGACTGGCGCTCGTCCCCGCATGCACGCGTCCAGCGCCGGACGACCCCGAGAACGCCGCGCTGGAGCGCGCGGCCGCCCCACCCCGGAGGCTGATCGCCGTGGCCGAGGGGTTGCTCCACACCGGCGCCGCGAGCGCGCTCATCTCGGTGTGCAGCGCGGTGGACACCGCGGCCAGCGACCATCGCCTCGACCTCGGTCGCCTCGGGCCGCTGTCCGGCGACCTCTATGCGCAGCACTTCGACCACTTCGCGTACGGCCTGCCGCGCCCCATGGAGCGCGACGCCAACCACCTCGTGCAGTGCCGCGTGACCGAGCCCCTGCGCGTAGGGCTCCGCTGCGAAGGTCTCCCCGGGCGCACCTTCATGGCGTGGGACGAGCAGCGCGAGGTCTGCGAGATCACGCAGCTGGGTGTACCCCCCGGAGAGCGCGTGCAGGGAGCGACCATCGCCGGGGCCGGGTGGTACTACGACGACTTCAACGCGTGGATCGACTACTACGGGGAGCAGGCGGTTCAGTTCACCCTGAGTGGGACCCCGCGCGCTGGCTCGAGGGTCTACGTGGAGTGCCTCGAGCAGGTCTGCGAAGCGGAGTGACGCGACGCGCACCGTTGCAACGCGCGCGGGGCTTCCCGTAACATCGGGGTGACATCCCCCATGCCCATCTACTTCAAGCCCCTGTCGGAGACGCGCTACTCGTTCGAGTACGTGGGGGCCGTCAGTGATGACGACGTGGACACAGCCGAGACGCAGTGGCTGACGGCCATGCGCAACGCCGACGCCGCGGGCCGGCGGCTGGTGCTCTTCGTGGATGGCCTGCGCTCCGAGGGCATGAGCGCCAAGCAGCGCCAGGTCACGGCCGACTTCAGCATCAAGCACGAGGGGCTCATTCGGCGCGTGTGCGTGGCCCAAGCGGTCACGCTCGACAGCGCGCTCCAGCGCGGCATCCTCACGGCCATCTTGTGGCTCAAGCCACCGCCCACCGAGCTGCGCGCATTCAAGACGCGCGCCGAAGCCGAGGCCTTCCTCGACGAAGTCGAGCGCAAGAACAACCTCGCGCGCTCCGCCTGACGCGCCGCTCCCCCCGAGCAGCGCGCCAGCCATCATCACGTCAGCCGCCGACGGCGATCTGCTTCATGGCGGTCATGTGGCCGCGCAGCACGGCGCCGATCTTCTCGACCGGGTGCGCCTCGATGGCCTGGTTGACCTTCAGCAGCTTGAGGTTGTCCACCTGCTGGCTGCCCTTGCCGAAGGCCTTGCCGATGACGTCGCTCTTCTGCTTGGCCATGAAGGGCGCGAGGAGCGGCACGGCGGCGTGGCTGAACAGGTAGCAGCCGTACTCGGCGGTGTCGCTGATGACCTTGTTCATCTCGTAGAGCTTCTTGCGCGCGATGGTGTTCGCGATCAGCGGCGTCTCGTGGAGCGACTCGTAGTAGGCCGACTCGGGCTTCATGCCCACGTCCACCATGCACTCGAACGCCAGCTCCACGCCGGCCTTGCACATGGCCACCATGAGCACGGCGTGGTCGAAGTACTCCTGCTCGGCGATGTCGAAGTTGCCGGCCGGGGTCTTCTCGAACGGCGACTCGTTGGTGGCTGCGCGCCAGCCCAGCAGGTTCTTATCGTCGTTGTCCCAGTCCGCCATCATGGTGGTGCTGAAGTGCCCGGTGATGATGTCGTCCTGGTGCTTCTCGAACAGCGGGCGAAGAATGCCGCGCAGCTCCTCGCTGAGCTCGAACGCCTTGATCTTGGCGGGGTTGCTCAAGCGGTCGAGCATGAGCGTGAGGCCGCCCTGCTTGAGCGCCTCGGTGATGGTCTCCCACCCGTACTGCACCAGCTTGCTGGCGTAGCCCGGGTCGATGCCCTCCTCCACCATCTTGTCGAAGCAGAGCAGCGCGCCGGTCTGCAGCATGCCGCAGAGGATGGTCTGCTCGCCCATGAGGTCGCTCTTCACCTCGGCGATGAAGCTGGACTCGAGCACGCCCGCGCGGTCACCACCGGTCGCGGCGGCGTAGGCCTTCGCGATCTCGAGGCCGTCACCGTTGGGGTCGTTCTCGGTGTGCACGGCGATGAGCGTGGGCACGCCGAAGCCGCGCTTGTACTCCTCGCGCACCTCGGTGCCCGGGCACTTGGGGGCCACCATGACCACCGTGAGGTCGGGGCGAATCTTCTGGCCCTCCTCCACGATGTTGAAGCCGTGGCTGTAGGCGAGCGTGGCGCCCTGCTTCATGAGCGGCATGACGCTGGCCACGACGTCGGCGTGCTGCTTGTCGGGGGCGAGGTTGCAGACCAGGTCGGCCGTGGGGATCATCTCGTCGTAGTTGCCGACCTTGAAGCCGTTCTGCGACGCGTTCAGGAAGCTCTGGCGCTTGCTGTCGATGGCGCCCTGGCGCAGCGCGTAGCTCACGTCCAGGCCCGAGTCGCGCATGTTGAGGCCCTGGTTGAGGCCCTGCGCGCCGCAGCCCACGATGACCACCTTCTTGCCCTTGAGCTTCTCGATGCCGTTGAACTCGCTGGCGCTCATGAAGCGGCAGCGGCCGAGCTGGTCGAGCTTCTGGGCCATGGTGAGGGTGTTGAAGTAGTTCTGACGCGCCATCGTGATCTCTCCGGAAGGTGGGGTCCTTCTTTGTAAGGGGCGCGGGGCCGGCTGCCAATGTTGCGCCTGCGTCTATTTTGCGTACTCTGTGTTGCAGGAAACGCAATACGTGTCCCAAACCCTCCTCGAAGCCTACGAGCCGTTCTTGCATCTGAGCGAGACGCTTCGGTTTTCGCGCAGCGCCGAGGCGCTGGCCATGAGCCCGTCCGCGCTCACCCGCTGCATCCAGCGCTTGGAAGAAGACCTGGGCCAGGCGCTCTTCGTGCGGGACCGCCGCAAGGTGGCGCTCACGCGGGCGGGGCACATCTTCCGCGAGCACGCGCAGAAGCAGCTGGCCGCGCACCGTGAGCTGCTGGAGGCGTTGGCGGCCGAAGAGCAGTCCCCCAGCGGGGAGCTGCGCCTCGCCTGCACGGTGACGGCCTGCCACTCGGTGCTGCCCGAGCTGCTGGCGCGCTGCCGCGAGACGTTCCCGGCCATCGCGCTCCAGCTGCGCACGGGCGACGCGGCGCGCTCCCTGCAGCAGCTGCACGCCGACGAGGTGGACATGGCGGTGGTGCCCGCGCCCGACGTGCCGGACCCCGACCTGCGCTACGTGAACCTGGCGGTCACTGGGCTCACCTTCGTGGCCCCCGCGGCCGATGACGAGCTGCAGCGCCGCGCGCGTGCGGGCGGTGGCGAGTGGGATGGGCTGCCCGTGATCCTGCCGCGCCGAGGGCTCGAGCGTGACCGCGCCGACGCGTACTTCCGCGAGCAGGGCGTGACCCCCACGCGCTACGCCGAGGTGGACGGCAACGAGGCCATCCTCGCGATGGTGTCGCTCGGCTGCGGCGTGGGCCTGGTGCCCGAGCTGGTGCGCGTGGGCAGCCCGCTCCGGGACGCGATTGCGGCGGTGGACGTGAAGGACGCGCCGCCCGGGTTCGCGGTAGCGTTGTGTGCCAAGCGACGGACGCTGGAGCGCCGGGCGATGGCGGCGTTCTGGGAGCTGGCCGAGGCGCGCGCGGTGCCGGCGGTGCAGGCGGTGAAGCGCGGGAGGAAGAAGCGATGAGTGGACGCATCAGCGCGCTCGAGATGGCCGTGGGCTTCGAGATCGGCGCGTATGATCGAGTGCAGCTCGCGGACTGGGTGGATACGGAAGTCATGGCGTGCGACCGCATCGAGGGACCGCTGCTGGAGTTGACCACGCTGGGGGACAAGAGCGACCACGCCATCGTCGCGGACCTACTCGAGCTCGCGGGGGGTCTCGCTGCGGGCCGCATGCACCTCGTCATTGCGTGCATGGGTAGAATGGTCGAAGCGGAGCGCGTCGACCTGGGTCTCGCCATCGCACACCTCTACGCCCAGGCGTACGGAGGCAACGACCTCACGGAAGACGAACGGAGCGCGCTGCTCCATCTCGAGTACGGATACGAGCTGGCCGTGGCACAAACCTGGGGAACACTGGACGACGTGCGCGCAGAGTTCTTCGCCTTCACCTCCCGCTACCGACACCTGCTCGCCAGCGTGCGCTGAGCCCCGCGCGCTACTCGAGCCCCGCCAGCACCGCCGGCGTGATCTCCCCGAACGTCAGCACGTCCCCACCGTGGTCGCGCGCGAACGCCTCCGCGGCCTCGCGGCCATCGAGCGGCACCAGGTCCGCGCCCATGGGGCTGCGCAGGTCGCTGCCGCGCACGTAGAGCAGCGCGTCCGCAGGCCGGCTGGTCTGCGAGTAGTACTCCGTGACCGTGAGCGTGAGGTCGCGCCCCGCCCCCGCCGCGGCGGCATAGCGCAGCAGGCACTTGGGCCCGTCGAAGTGCTGCGTGGCACCCCCAGGCTCGCGCGCGCTGGCGGCCCACTGCGGGGCGTCGTCCGCGTACATGCCGCACTGAGCGCAGCGCGGGCGCTCGTCGCTCGTCGAGCCACACGCCACCAGGGCCGCGCTCGTGAGCGCGAGCGTGACGCCCAACAGCAGCGTGCACGCCCGCATCACGCTGCCCCTGCGCTCTTGGGGGGCGGCACGGGCGTGTCGCGCGGCGCCTCGTTGGCCCACGCGATGGCGCCCTCCACGTCGTTGGGGAACACGCGCCGCTCCGGGAAGAAGCGGCTGGCGCTGGCGATCACGCGCAGCAGCAAGCCCATGATCGGGTGCCCGTCGGCCGTGACCACCGCGCTGCGGCGAATGCGGTCCCCCTGCGGGTTGGCCGACGCGAGCTGCGCGAAGCGGATGCAGTCCCGCACGGTGGGCAGCCGCGTGGCGAAGCGCACGTCGCTGATGATGGCGAGCACCTCCCGGTCCTCCAGCGCTTCGTTGATCACGTCGAGGTAGCGAGCGAAGGCTGCGGTCCCCCGCATGGCGCCGCGCGAGGTCACCAGCGCCGCCACCCCGTGCCGGGTCCAGCTGCACTCGTAGCCGATGTCCTCGTCATCACTCACTGCCGAGTCCTAGCTCAGGCCGGGCAGGTCCCGCCACCCCGCTACAGTAGAAATAGTGCAGTGGAAGTGAAATCACTCCTTATATATACCGGCTGAGCCTCTGTGGGTGGCTGCAGAGGTCGCTTGTCAGCCACACGTGGCCGGGCTCTCCTACCGGCATGTCTCCCAACCTGGTGGACGACACCCGCAACGTCATCGTGTTCTTCGGCCTCGGGGCGGTGGGCGCCACCATGCTGACCTGCTTGGCGGAGCTGGCCGAACGTGACGGCACGCCGGTGCGCTTCGTGGTGTTCGCGCGCGACCCCGACAGCGCGCGAGACGCGCTGTTCCACGCCGAGCGCTACTTCGAGAACGTGGACTTCGTGGGCTTGCCCGCCTTCGATCCGGTGTTCGCGCTGGACCCCGCGTACGCGCCGCTGCTGGCCAACGCGTGGTTCCTGGTGAACGCCGCGCTCCCTGCGTTCAACCGGCCCATGCTGGTGCTGGCCGAGGCGCTGGGTGTGCACGCGGTGGACCTGGCCTCGGACATGTATGGCGACGAGACCAAGCGCTCGCTGACCTTCGAGCAATACGAGTTCGACGCCGGGCTGCGCGCGCGAGGGGCGGCTGCGCTGATCAACCTGGGCGTGTCGCCGGGCATCACCAACTTCTTGGTGGGTCAGCGCATCCATGCGCTGCGGGCCACGGGGCGCAAGGGCCTCAGCATCGAGCGCATCGATCTCTACCTGCTCGAGGACATCGACTCCGATGAGCTGGTGTTCTCGTGGTCGCCCATCGTGGCGCTCGAGGAGCTGGCGCAACAGCCACGCGTCATCGACGGTGGGCGCCTGGTGGTGCTCGAGCCGTTCTCCATGCCGCGCTCGTACACGTTCCAGCACGAGACCCAGCCCACGCGCATGTACCCGCTGTACCAAGAGGAGCTGCTGTCGTTCCGCCGCTCGTTCCCGGGGATCGCGGCTATCTCGGTG
>JADJJE010000031.1 GCA_016706685.1 Sandaracinaceae bacterium
CGCCCGGGCCGCGTTCATGCACACACGCGGCGACCCTGGTAGGCTGCGCACGTGATCGACATCGCGATGGACGACGGCGCGAGCGCGATGGACGCGCGCCTGTCGGGCAGACGCTCGGGGGCGCGTACCGTGCCGCGGCGCATCGGCGCGGGGGCATGGGCCAGGTCTACGAGGCCGAACACACGCTGCCGGGCCGGCACCGCGCTGAAGGTGCCGAACACCAGCCAGAAGACGCGACGCGACGCGGTCAGCCGCTTCTGCCAGAGTAGCGCGGCCAGCCAGATCGAGCACCCGCACATCGTGGACGTGGTGAACTTCGTCACCGACGGGCCCTACATGGTGCTCGTGATGGAGCTGCTGCGCGGCGAGCCCGGGCTCGAGCGGCTCCAAGCGGGCCGCTGCCCATCCTCGAGGCGAGCGCCATCCCGGGGCAGTGCGTGCGAGGCGGAGGCGGCCACGCACGCGGCGGGCATCCTGCACCGGGACCTCAAGCCCGCGAAGGGGCGCCCGCCGTTCGAGGGTCACAACGCGTTCCAGCTCATCTGGAAGCACGGCAACGAACCTGCACCGCCGCTCCACGAGCATGCCCGCGGCGTGCCGCAGGAGCTGTCGGACGTGGTACGCGCGCGCTGGGGAAGGAGCCGGACGAGCGCTTCCCGAGCACGCTCGCGCTGCGGGACGCGGTGCGAGATGCGACGGCGGCGCTGGTGGAGCGGCCCGAGCCCGCCGCCGCTGCCGAGCCGAAGGCGCCTGCGGTGGGACGCGCGCCGTGGGCGTTGCCGGCGGCGCTGCTGGGCGCGGTCCTGCTGGGCGCCACGGCGCTGCTCGCCGTGGACCAGACCGACGTGGCGGCCCGCGAACCGCGGCGAGCGCCAGGCCGCCCGAACGCTCCACCTCCTGCCTCTACGGAGCCCGCGCTCACCAGCGCGCTGCGGACCGACCTGACTGCGCCCCAGCACTGCCGCTCGAGAGGTGACGCTGGTGCTCATGGCAGCCGCCCGGAAGCGCGTGGTCCTGGATGGCGCGAGCTCTGGGCCCGTGCCCGCCACGCTGCAGGTCCCCGCCGGGCGGCCACTGACGCTTCAGTTCTCGGCGCCGGGCCACGTGCCGGAGGTGCGCACGCTGACCCCGACGGAGACCGGTGAAGTGGCGGTGGCGCTGTCGCGGGAGACGCGGCGCCCGCCGACGGGCGGAGAACCCGTCGCCCATCAAGCGCGATTTCTGACGGCCTCTTCGAGGCGTCGTCTTCGCGCGCCTGCGCCGCGGCCCGCTGGTGGGCCCGATGCGCCTCGTGGTGCAGCGTGACGGCCCTGTGCCGGGCGCGCGCGGCGGCCAGCGCTTCACGCGCGACTCGGCCGCGACCTGCGCCCGGCCACACACTGCGCCGAGCCGCGGCCAGCTCGGTGGCGTCGCGCGTCCAGCTCGAGACGCTGGCGATAGGCCACTCGAGCCGGGAGGTCGGCGCCCCCGAGCGCTCGCGGGCCCACACCCGTGCCCACCCTGACCCGTCCAGTACCGGCCGTGCCGCCAGCGTCGAGCGCGGCTCTGGTGCGCAGCGCGGCGGCCCCGCCCGCGGAGCACTCGGCCACGGTGGAGAGCGCCTCACCAGCTGGCGGGCGGCGTCATCGCGCTCGCGCTCGCGCAGCTCTTCGAGCGCGGCCAGCGGTAGTTCAAGGAAGCACCGGGGAGCAGCGCTGCGTGGCGCTCAGGTGCCCACGATGGGCAGCGGTGACGCCCACCACGGCGTCGCCTCAGCTCGGCGTCGAGCGCGTTGGCGCGAAAGTCACCGTCCGGGTCGGACGCCACGGCACCGCCGCGGGCGTCACGGTCACGCCGCTGACGTCGCGGCCCAGCGTGTCGAACCACGCATCGCGCAGGACGCTGGCGGCGCTGGCGAACACGGTGGCGCGGCAGACCTCGTCGCACCACGCCGCCACGGCCGGGTTGGGAGAGCCCGCTGCGCTCCAGGCGCCCGGAGAGGGCCCCCACGACCTGAGCGCCGAGAGCGCGACCGCGTCGGCGACGATGGCCCCGAGGCTGGCGCCGAGCGGGAGGGAGATTGACCACGGGGTGAACATGACGACCGCCCCCACGAGGTCGAGTTCCGTGACGATGCCGAGGGCAGGCAGCGCCCCATCGGCGGCCGGCAAGCCTGCGTAGGACCCCATGAGGCCCACCAACACGAGCGACGAAGACATGAACGACGTGTCGCCGTCGGCTTCGATGGTGAGCGCGCCCGCGAGCGTGAGCCCGACCTGACTCCCGACACGAACGTGAGCGCGCCGTCGAGGGCCACGCGAGCCCGGCGCCCTGTCCACGAGGCGCTGCGCGAACGCGGCTTCGAACCCGGTAGTGGCGCGACCCGTAGCGCGGCGAGCGCGAGCAGCGCGTCGGCGTCACCCACGCCGGTGAGGTGGGCCTCGAGCGTCGAGCAAGAACGCCGCGTCACCCGCGGGCAGCCGCGGGCCACGGTGGCGTGACGCCCGCCGCGAGGAGGGTGAGGAGGCTGCCGCGGGCACGCTGAACTCGGCGTCGCACTGCCCCGCGACGACCTGGTACGCGCGCGCCGAGGCGCACCGTGACCATCGCCCGGCGTCGCTGGCCACCTGCACGTCGTCCACGCAGCCGAAGGCCGCTCGGCGCCGGCTGGCGCTCGCGCCGCGCGCCACAATGGCGTAGCCGGTGCCCGCAGGCAGGCCCAGGAAGCGAGCCGAGCCTCGCCCGAAAGCAACGTGATGGCCCGACCGAAGCGCGCCCTCGGCGACGGAGGGTGATCACAACCCGCCGCGGAACACGCCTCCACGCGCAAGCGCGCGGGGCCAGTGGCGCTCAGGTCTTCTGCGGCGGCCAGCACGTTGCCGAACCCCGTGGCGCTGACGCCCACCGCCAAGAACGCCGGGGCCGCGGCGCCCGCGGTGGCTCGCAGACGGAACGTGGCCGGGATGCTGGAGCCACGCAGCGTGGTGCGCACCGACCCGTCCGCGCCGCTCAGCCCGCTGACCTCCATGAGCGAGGCGTCGTGGGCGTCACCTTTGGAGCCCGGAGGCGCACCGTGATGCCGGGCGCGGGCTCGCCGGCTCGCATGACCTGCAGCTCCACGGTGACGTTCGCGCGCGGCGTGAGCTGAAGCGCGCTGGTATCGGTGAAGCGCAGCTCCACCTCTTGGGGCGTGCTATCCGCGTCCGACGAGCCCGCGTCCTCGGGCACCGTCCCGGAGGCGCATCCGCGAACGCCGGCAGGAGCGCGAGCACGCCCAGCGAGAGCATTTTCGGGACAGGATCGGGGCGCGACGCATCTGGCCGCCAAGGTAGCAGGGGCCACCGAATGCCGGCTATGCGGTGTGCCGTGGCGCAGCGAGCGTGATAAGGCGTCGGGCTGCATGGCCTACAGCCTCGAAATCGGCGTCCGCTACCTGCGCTCGAAGAAGCGCGCGACGATCCGCCGGATCACCACCATCAGCATCGCGGGTGTGGCGCTGGGCGTGGCGGCGCCCTTGGCGGTGCTCAGCATCACCAGCGGCTTCCAGCAGCAGTTCCGCGACAAGGTGCTGGGGTCAACGCGCACGTGCTGGTGTTGAAGTACGGCCTCGACTTCCACGAGTACCGCGAGGTCATCGAGCGCTGCCAGGAGGAGCCTGAGGTCGGGCGGGGCCCCTTCCTCATCAACCAGATGATGCTGGCCAAGGGCGACCGGCTGTCCACCGTGCTGGTGAAGGGCGTGGACCCCGAGGCCATGGTCACCGTGTTGACCTGCCGAGCCAGATCATCGCGGGCACGCCTGACGGGCTGCGCCTGCCCAACGCCGCGCCGCCGCTGCGGCCGGAAGACCTGCGCAACCCGGACATGCCCTACTGGCGCGCACTGATGACCCCCCAACGACACGGGCGCCGCGCCTGCGGAGGAAGACGACCCGGAGGCCTTGAGGATGAAGAGAGCGAGCCGGTCTCACCGCCGAGCCCCAGCACGCCCGGACGCGTGGCCAGCCCGAGTGACGGAGGCGCTGCTCAACGGACTGGACGACGGGGACCTGGCGCTGCCCGAGGACGACAGCGACCTCCTCAGCGTGGCCGACGACGACCTGGGCGACGACGACCTCTCGGGCCCGCTCCCCGGGCTGATCATCGGCGCCACGCTGGCCGAGACCATGGGCATCGAGCTCGGCGACCGCGTGCAGCTCATCTCGCCGCTGAGCGGCAGCGCGGTGTCGTCGTGGTCCGCTCGGGCGAGGCGCGCACGCCGCAGAGTCGCCCCTTCCGGGTCATCGCCATCTTCCGCGCCGGGTTCCAGGAGTACGACAGCCGCCTCGTCTATGCGGACCTGTTCGAGGTGCAGGCCTTCCTGGGGCAGGGCGACTCGGTCACCGGCGTGGAGATGCGCCTGAACGATCTCGAGCAGAGCGTGGACGTGGCGCGCCGCCTCGAGCGCGTCATGGAGGGGCCCTTCCACACGATGGACTGGGCCGAGCTCAACCGCCCGCTGTTCACGGCCCTCGAGCTCCAGAAGATCATGCTGAGCCTGGTCATCGCCACCATCATCTGGGTGGCGGCCTTCAACGTCATCGCCACGCTGATCGCGATCGTCATCGAGAAGAAGCGTGAGATCGCCATCCTGAAGGCCATGGGGGCCAGCGACGGCACCGTGCTGGCCGTGTTCATGGTGCAGGGCACCGTCATCGGGCTGGTGGGCACACTGGCCGGGCCCGCGCTGGGTGGCGCCATCGTGGGGTACCTGTCCACGTTCCGCTTCGCGCTGGACCCGCGCGTCTACCTCATCGACCACCTCCCCGGTGATCACGGCGAGCGAGTTCGCGCTGACGGCGGTCATCGCGCTCTCCATCTGCATGCTGAGCACGCTGGCCCCCAGCTGGTGGGCGGCGCGCATGCTCCCCGTCGAAGGGCTGAGACACGAATGACGTCTGCTGTTCTCCCATACGCGCGAACGACGCGGCCGCGAGCGGCCCTCACGCTGGTGCTGGTGAGCGCCACGCTCCTGGGCTGCGATCCGGTGGACGAGACCGCGGCCGAGGAGCACCCCGCCCCCGCCGAGCCATCTCGTGAAGACCGGCGGGCGAGCGACGAGTCAGCACGGGGAAGAGCGCGCGGGGTCGCTGAGCAGGGGCGCGCGGCGCGCGAGGAGGCCGCGGCGGATACCATCGCCGCCGAGGTGGCCGCCGGCCTGGTGGACGCCGGCCCACTCGCCGCACTGGAAGCGGAGCCAGAAGCCCCCGCCGAGGCAGCCGGAGGCGCACCGGGCAGCGCCGACGTGTACGTGCGCCCCGTCATCCACCCCGACGTCATCCCGAACTTCCGCGTCTTGCGCTTCTCGCTCGCCGAAGACGTGGTGGACCGCGAGCCCGTCATGGTGTCCAGCAGCTTCCGCCGCGACTCGGGCCCGATGCACGTGTTCCTCGAGGTGCGCAACGAGACCGGCGAGGACATCCAGCTGTTCGTGGGCTTCCGGCCCGCCTCCGTGACGCAGCGCGGCGGCGGCGTGTCGCTGACCATCCCGCCCTCCCCGCGCTACCGCACCCGCGCCCGCAGCAACACCCGCCGCGCCGTGGGCGAGTGGGTCTGCGAGATCGGACGAGCGTCAACGCGTGCTGGCCACCCAGCGCTTCTGGATCACCCCGGCGCCGAGCCGTCTCCGGCCGCCGAGCCCGGGGCCGAATAGCTCGACTCGCGCACCCGCCGCGGCGCTGCTAACCCTGCGCCCATGCTTCAGCACAACAGCTACTTCGAGGGTCAGGTCCAGAGTGTCGGCTTCGAGCGCCTGGGCCGTCGCCAGACGGTCGGCGTCATCGCCCCCGGCTCCTACCACTTCGGCACCGACGCCCCCGAGCGCATGACCGTGATCGGCGGCGCGCTCGAAGTCCGCCTCGACGGCACCGACTCCTTCGTGCTCTACCCCGCCGGCACCTACTTCGAAGTCGCCGGCAAGAGCGGCTTCGACGCGCGCCACCGCCCCGAGCGCGTACCCCGCGCGACCCTCTGAGGAGCGCCGAGACCGAGGCGGAGTCCGAGGCGGAGGGCCGAGGCCGAGTCCAAGACCGAGTCCAAGACCGAGTCAAGACCGAGTCCAAGACGGAGACCGAGGCGGAGGCCGAGTCCGAGGCGGAGGCGGAGGCGGAGGCCGAGGCCGAGTCCGAGGCCGAGGCCGAGACCGCGGAAATGCTCGCGTGACTTGGCGCGAAAGACTTGGGTACCGCTGCTGAGGTGGGAGTGCCACCGAGGACGAAACGCATACCCAACGGCGAGGTGGCCGGGCGCGTGGTCGGAATCCGGCTCGGACTGGGGAGGTGGACTGCGACTGACCTCGGTCTCCGTCTCGGACTCTGTCTCGGTCCCCGACTCGGTCTCCGTCTCGACCCGACCCGTCTCGGACTCGACCCGACTCCGACTCGACTCGGTCTCGGTCTCGGTCTCCGCCTCGGCCTCTGTGTTGCCCTGCCCGCCGTGCGCATCGCTCCAGGGTCGCCTCGCGCTGCCTCTGCTCGTTCAGCTGAAGCGTGACGGTCACGACGTCCAGCGTCGCTCCTCAAGCGGCTGCACTCCGATCATGACGAGCTGCGCTCGTTCGGCGGGCGGCTCGCGGTGGATGCTTGGCTCGACCTGCGGCAGGCGGGCATCGACGCCACGGGGGACCCGAGCTTTCCGCTCCGGGCTGCGCTGGGCTTGGACCGCGAGTCGTTCCCGCTGGGGTTCTACTTGATGGGGACGCAGGCCACGTTGCGCGACGGCTACCAGTTCGTGCGCCCGCACATCCCCATCATCATGTCGGGCCGAAGTGAACATGCTGGTCAGCGAGACGGAGCAGTCCTACGTGGACTTCGTGCTCGACGGCGAGCCGGTGGGTCCCCCCGCGTTCGCCGAGTACCTGGTGGCCATCGTGATCGCTCTCGGCCGCTGGCTGACGCCGGAGGCGCCGCCGCCCACCGAGATCATCCTGGCGCACCGTTGGCCGCGCCACAGCGACGCCATGGCCGAGCTGCTTGGCGCGCCGGTGCGCTTCGGCGGTGGTGCCGTGCGCATGGTGTTTCCCGCCGCACGCATCGACACGCCCATCGCGGGCGCGGACCCTCACCTGGGGCAGCTGCTGGCGCAGAAGGCCGACGAGCAAGCCCGCCAGATTGTCACCACCACGCGCGTGCGCGACCGCGCCCGGCACTATCTGTCGCGGCACCTCGAAGGCCACGAGCCCACCGTGCTGGAGCTGGCCGAGGCGCTGCGCGTCACCGAGCGCACGCTGCGCCGCAAGCTGCGCTCCGAGGGCACCAGCCCGCGCGAGCTGCTGGACGAGGTGCGCCACGAGCGTGCCCTGGCCCTGCTGGAAGAAGGCCAGCGCTCGCTCGACGAGATCGCATACGTACTGGGCTTCAGCGGCGCGGGGGCGTTCCGCCGCGCGTTCCGGCGCTGGACGGGCGTGGCGCCCACGGAGTACGGCAGCCCGCGCTGAACGCGACGTGGCCGGCTGGGTGTGGCGCTCGGTTTGATCCCGCGCAATCCTAGAATCCACGTTTCCCCGTTGTTTTGAAGCTCGTAAAAACGTGACCTGACCGGCTGGGTACGGCGAAGTGGCCGGCCGGGTGCGCGTGTCCCGCCACGAGTCTGGCACCTTCTGGACATGCACGTGCAGTCCGCTCAGTCGCCCCTCCCCAGCCACGCTGCCCTCCTCCGCCGAAGGCTCCTTCCCGGAATCGGCCCATCCCGGTTCGCAAGGGCCGCCCGGTGATCGGCTCCACCATCGAGTTCCAGAAGGATCAGCTGGGCTTCGTCCAGGACATCCACCGGGACTACGGCGACGTGGTGAAGACCAACATCAGCCTCATGGACTGGTACTTCGTGCGTGACCCCGAGATCATCCACGAGATCAACGTCCGCCAGGCCAAGACGTTCGTGAAGCCCGCGCTGGCCAAGCGCATCTGGAAGCTGTTCCTGGGCGACGGCATCCTCACGGCCGACGGCGAGGTGTGGAAGCGTCAGCACGACCTGATCAAGCCCGGCTTCCATCGCCACCGCGTGGAGGCCTACGGCCCGGTCATGGTGGAGTACGCGCAGCAGATGCTGAAGGGCTTCGCCAACGGCGAGGCGCGCGACATGCGCCACGAGATCAACGGGCTGGCCATCCGCATCCTGGGCCGCACGCTCTTCGCGGCCGACATGGATAGCTCGGCGGACACCGTCTACAACGCGATGCACGACATCAGCGAGATCCTGGTGGAGCACATCAACCTGCCGCTGCCCACGCCGCGTTGGTGGCCCAGCAAGTCGAACCGCCGGAAGATCGACGCCATCGAGGCCATCGAGGGCGTGCTCAAGCGCCTCATCGCGGACCGCCGCTGCGAGGGCACGGACGCGGGCGACCTGCTGTCCCACCTCATCTTCGCGCGCGACAAGGAGGGCGGCCTCAGCGAGGAGCAGCTGCGCGACAACGGCATGACGCTGATCTTCGCCGGCCACAGACCACCGCGCACGCCATGACGTGGGCCTGGTACCTGCTGGCCAAGTACCCCGAGGTGGCCGAGAAGCTCTACCAAGAGGTGCGCTCGGTGTGCGGCGACCAGCCGGTCAACGTGGAGCACCTCGAGCACATGCCCTACGTGACGCAGGTCATGAAGGAGAGCCTGCGCTTCCTGCCCTCCGTGTGGGCCTTCATGCGCGCGCCCACCGAGGACATCACGATCAAGGGCTACACCTTCCCGAAGGGCGCCGCGATCTTCATCAGCCCCTACGTGCTGGGCCGCGACCCGCGCAACCACCCCGACGCCGACAAGTACACGCCGGAGCGCTGGACGCGTGAGTACGAGCGCAACCTCCCGAAGGGCGCCTACGTGCCGTTCGCGGCCGGTCCGCGCGTCTGCGCCGGTCAGGGCTTCGCGCAGATGGAGATGAAGCTGCTGCTCGCCACGTTCGTGCAGAACCTGGTGCCCACCCTGGCCGATGGCTTCGAGCCCGACCTGGTGCCCGAGCTGAGCTTGCATCCGGGGAAGCGGGGGCTGCAGTGCAAGGTGGTGTTCCGGGAGGATGCCCCGCTGCGCGCGCGCTGACGCCGCGAAGGCTGGGCGCGTGTCGGTCGACGCCCAGCCCGCGCAGCCCATCAGGGCGTGCGCGACTTGGGTGTGTTGCCCACGCGGCACTGCGCCACCGTGCCGCGGAACCCGTCCGCGTCGAACAGCTCCGCGTGTGCGAGTCCGACGCCGGCCTCGGCGGCGAGGTGCGTCAGGCGGAGACCAAACGCCTGGCCGCGCGGCTCCCCGCTGAACGTGAGGTTGAGGTCGGCGTTGATGGCGACGGGCGATGCGGGCGTGCAGTGGCTTCGGGTCAGCTCGGCCAGGCCCGCCATCAGATCGGCCGCAGCCACGCAGCGCACGAGGTCCGAGCACGGCTCGTCCTCGACGAAGACCGACGGAGGGGTGACCCACAGAGCGGGTTGGGGCGCGTCCCGCGCGGGACCAGCGCAGATCGCAAAAGTGCTCGAACGATGGATGACGCCCGGCTCCTTCGACGCGCGGAACATGCCGCTCGACTCGGCCTCTCCCGCAGGAGGCAACGGCGCGGGTCCATGCACGCTGCCAGGCCCCTCCGAGCCAGCCAGGAACAGCCCACTCGCGCGGGCCACTACGGCGCCCTGCCACGAGAGTTCGGCCTCTCCCTGGCGGAGGCGACCGCCTTCGCGCCTTACCAGTGCGCGTCCGTCCAGCGTGCCGAAGGGGATGGGCTTGAGCAGGTCGATGGTCAGGGCGCGCCACATGGAACCCTGGGCGCCGCAGCGCGTCCTCGAGAAGGAGAGAGGGAGCGCGCTGCTGCGGCGCTTCCGTTGCACAGACCAGGGTCCCAACCGCTGCGCGCGGGGGCGAGCGGCATGAAGGCGCCGTGGTGGCGTCGAAACGTGGGGACGTGCGCGGGCTCGGTCGTGGACATGGGCGAAGCGCGTAGACTACAAGGCCCTGAGCGAACGCAGTTGCGGCAGCGAAGCCGGTCGCTCGATTCCCACCACTGCTCCCCACGAGGGGCACGCGACCCGCGCTCGGCGCAGCGCAGCGCTCCCCATCGCGCATCAGCGACCTCGGAGGCCGGGAAAGAACATGTTCGTCCTGCGTTGGTAGGCGGCGTAGTCCGGCCGCTTCTGCACGGAGTAGTGCTCCGCCGGGACCGCGCCCGAGTTGACTGTCGTTGATGTGGTGTGGCCCCTGCTTCCTCTGCGCCACCCCTCAGCCGCAACGCACTTTGGGCCGCCCGCATGGGCCAGCGCTTCGGCCTCAGACATCCGGGCGTGCCTCCAGTGGCACATCGACGAAACCCCGTCCCTATAGTGCAGAGCCTACCGTGTCGATGCAGTACCATCAGCCGTCGATGACACGGAACTGCAGCGACTCCTTGCGCTGATCGAGACCGCGACCGTGCACTGCGCGAACTCACCAGCGCGCCGGAGGATCCTCGCGACGACGCCGTCATCTCGCGGCTCGGTGAGCCGGCTTCGCACGAGGCAATCGCGCGCCTCGAGTCCGTGCACGGCGCGCTTCCCGCGGCCTACAGAGCATTCCTCACGCTGCACGATGGCTGGCAGGGTTTCCCCACACATCACGGACGTGCGCGGTTGTTCTCGTGCGATGAGTTTGCGTCCGACGAAGGTGAGGAGTTCGCAGCGCAGTTTCGTTCTTGGCGCGGTAACAAGACCAATCGAGAAGTCCAGACGGCGTTCGTGATCGGCGGTGGTCCTGGCATTGCGTACGTGCCGCTTGCGCGACCGACGACACGAAAGGGGTGCGTTGGGCACGCGACCGGAGACCGTGCGCACCCACTCGGAGAAGCCGTTGTCGCAAGGCGATGCGCGAGACTTCGTGGCGTTTCTCGAACGCACCGCGCATCTGTTGAACGTCTGGTACCAGAAAGCGTTGGAGTCCTCGCCGGCGATCACGGGAGAGCAGGCGTGGGCGCTGGTCGACGAAGCCATCGTGCTGTTCAACGATGCCGACGACAACGGCGAGCGTGTCGATGAGAGCGCCTCTGCGCTGCGTGCGCTGAGAACCCGACTCGACACAACGAGCGCTTCGCAACAGCGCGCGCTGCTCACGCGCATGCAACGTGAGCTGTACACCGGTGGTCCGTACACGAGAGCACGTCGCGTGGGCGATGGCGTCGAGTTGTTCGAGCACGCCGCAGCGCGATGGGTTCGTGTGAAGGCGTGAACTCGAGGGTTCGTGAACACTCGAAGCATCGGGGAGGAGTTCACGCGGCGTGAAGTAGACCCTCCGCCCACGCCACTGAAATGATCCATGATTCGCAGGAGGTGCCCATGGCAGCGAAGAAGAAGAGCTCGGCAGACGCTATCGAAGGTCCAGCACTGGTCCAGGCCGTCATGAAGGTGATCGCCGCCGATCCGAAGGCGACGTTCTGGCCCAAGAGAACGCAGAGAAAGCCGAAGCCGCTGCCGGCGTCGCGGATCGCCGATCTCGAGCTCGCGGGACGCGCGTTGCCGCCCAGCATGAAGACGTGGCTCTCGCTCGGTAGCGACATCGAGGGTGTCGACTTCGCGACCGACGAGGCATGGCGGGTCACCACATTGCAGGAACACGCCGCGCAGCGCTTCGGAGACCTCGCGGCGCACCTCGTCGGTCTCGCCGAGCCGAAGTTCGAGGCCCCTTGTCTCGTGTTGCGAGAGGAGGCGGGGAACAAGCTCGAGGTGCTCTATCTCGGCGCGCAGGATGCGGGCGGAGAGTTCCCGGTCATCCAGGCCTACCTCGAGAACCCGGGCTACTCGCACATCCGGTTGTGGTCTCCCGGCTTCGACGTCTTCCTCGCGTCGCAGTGCAGGCCGGAGCGCGCCGAAGCGTTCGGTGTGCCGGGCGGCGGCGAGTGCGTCGAGATCGGCGACGCTCGCTGGGGCCGGCGCATGAAGGCGCACATGAAGGCGCTGGGACTCGCGAAGGCCGAGGTCAAGCTGGGTCGGTGAGGGCGTCGTCGAGCACGCCTCACGGGCGGTCGCTCCGGGATGCCAATGTGAGCGCTAGCGCACCAGGGCGCGCATGCGCTCCAGCGTCTCGCGCTGGAAGCGCAGCTGATAGCTACGCGCAACCGGTGCACCGAGGCGTGAGAGCACCCCGTGCGGGCGCGAGAAGGCCTGTACGTCGTAGCGCACCACGTCGTCGTCGAGCGTGACCCGGAAGCTCTCCTCCCCGCTCTCGGCGTGTCCGGGCAGCGTGCCGAAGCCGAAGGCAAAGCTGCTGGGCTCTCGCGCCACGTAGATCACGCGACAGGGGTGCACCGAGGCGAAGCCCAGGTGTCGCGCGACGGTCGCGAACAGGGAGCCCGGCGCGAGCTCGCCGGGAGCGCGCACGACACGCGTGAAGGAGGGCGGGTAGTTGTCCACCTTGGCTAGCGCAGCGCACGCACGCTCGAACACGTCACGCCCCCGCCCGGACTCCGTACCGTAGCGGTCCAGCACGAAGCCCGCTGGCGCGACCGCGAGCGGTGTGCGCGTCAGGCCCACGTCACGGTAGGTGAAGGGCTGGTCGCCGCGAGCGCGGAGCAGCGCCAGGACTCGCTCGTCGCTCGGCGGCACGAGGTGGAACATGGGACACATCCTGACGCTTACCGTCCGGAGGTCCACTACTCTGTGGATGGACCATGTTCGACCGCCTCACCAAACGCCTCCTCGCCTTGGTCGGTCTCGATGTCGACTTCTCCATCGACATGCGCGGAGAGCCGTTCCACCTCATCGACGAGTCCGTGTACGTCGGGTCGTGCCCGACGCCAGAGCGCGTGCTGTAGCTCGAGGCGGCGGGGATCACGCACGTCGTCAGCTGCCTGCGCGAGGACGAGCGCGCCCAGGTGGCGTTCCTGAGCGAGCACTTCCACGTGCTCTTCCTGCCGATGCACGACGGCATGCACGAAGACATCGCTGCGGTGTTCCCGGCGTTCTTCGACTTTGCCTCTGTGGTGGAGAGCACGCCGGGGCGCGCCTGCTCGTTCACTGCCAGGCGGAGTCAGCCGCTCCGGCACCTTCGCCACCGCCCTGCACATGCGTAGCCAGCGCCGTAGCTTCTTCGACGCCGTCACGCACGTTCGGACGAAGCGGCCTGCGATCCTCCCGAACATCGGCTTCGCCTCTCAGCTCCAGGCCCTCGAGCACACGCTGCGCCCGGACGCGGGGGCCCCCGGGGTGCCGTCGTCGCTGGCGCGGTACCTCCGTGCGGTGTGCTGCGTCCCCGCGGAGGTCGACGTCATCCAGGACATGTTGGAGCGGCACCACCACGATGCTCCGACGGCCATTCGGGCGATCTTCGGCGGTGAGATACCCCGCGTCGTCCAGGGCGTTCGCGACCGACGAACGGGGCGACGGAACCACCGCGAGTCCCGACTGCGCGCCAGTGCTAGGTTCCGCAGCTGGATGACGGACACCGACGGGAGCATGACCGACCGATGGATGGGCGTGTTCCGCTCCATGGAGCGTGAACCCATCGGCGAAGCCCGCTACGCGCGGGCGCAAGCGCACAAGCGCCGCAGCCTGGCCCTCGCTCTCGTGGGCCTCGTGCTGGTGGCTGGGCCCAGCATCCTGACCGCGGTCGCTGTCGTGTTGGACTCGACGCGGCTCATTGCATACGCCTTGCTCGCATGGATTGGGGGCCCGGTCCTCGGCGCCGGGCCGCTGCACTCCGGGCTCAAGCGCCTCCAGCACCTACGCGGAATCCAGCCGGACAGTGAGGTCGAGGTCTTCGTAGGAGCGGCAACCGCGCCCGGGTTCCGCTCGACACCGGGCGGCGCGAACGACCGAACGACCGGACGACTCCTGTCCGCTCGCGTCATCGAAGAAGCGCGCACCCATCGTTTGGTCGTACACCCCGAGACCGGCCTACTCCTCGAGGTGGACGGCGCGCTCGTGAAGGAGTTCGTGGGCGGCGACATGACCATCACGGCCCGCGTCCCGGGCGGGTCTGCGAAGGACCCCGCCGCGACGGCGCGCCTCTTGAGCGTCCTCGAGAAGCACGAACTGAGGCACATCACCCACCGCCTCACGCGCGGGACTTGGGGCCCGCTGCTCGGCGCCGCATCGGCAGCCACTGCTGTAGTCTTTCTCCTACGGACCATCACATCGGATGGAGACCCTGAACCCCACGTTGTGGTCGCGGTCGTCACGGTCTGCGTGCTCCTGCTCATCGCTGCGGCGGTCGACCGGTGGTACCGGCGCCGGCGCCGCGCGACGCTCCAACGCGACGGCGAAGCGGGCCTTCACCGCACGGACGACCGCTGGCTGCTGCCCGAGTCGGGTATCTGCTGGGAGGAGAACGGCCGGCCCGGCCCGCTTCGACTCGTCGGTGGAGGCCTGGGCAGTGAAGCGGACGGTCGGACACGACCAGTGATGTTCTAGTGGCCCCAGCCTGCCCGCCGCGCCGCCCTCACGGCGTCGAGACGAGCACGCCTTCGTGCGGAAGTGCGACAGCGAACACTCCGCCACGTCGCCTGCAGAGAGCGCGGGCCATCGCATCGGTGTCGGCCCACATCGGCTTTGTGGCGCCCCGAGCACGGCCTGCTACGGCTCGGCAATGCGCTACCCAGACCTCATCTTCGATCTGGACGACACGCTGATCGACTCCTTCGCACCCTACGTGGCGGCCCACCAGCGCGTGGCGGAGGAGCTTCGCATGCGCGTGCCCTCACGCGACGAGCTGGTGGTGTACCTGGACACGTGGGAGCGCACGCTCGAGCGCATGTGGCCCGACACGGACCTCGACCCGTTCATGACTCGCTACGCGGAGCTCACGCACGAGTACGAGTACCCGCCCATCGCGGGGGTGCTGGATTCGCTCGGGCAGCTGCGCGAGCGCGGACACCGCCTGTGGATCGTCACCAAGCGCTCACGCCGGCTGCTCGCGCTGCGCATGCAGCAGGCGGGGCTCGCCGCCGAGCACTTTCACGGCATCTTCACCTTCGAGGACCAGCCCGTGACCAAGCCCGACCCGCGCTGCTTCGAGCCGGTCTGGCAGGCCGGCGCGCGCCCCGAGCAGAGCCTCTACGTGGGCGACCGGGTGGACGACCAGCTCGCCGCCTCCTCGGCTGGGGTGGTGTTCGTGGCCGTGGCTACCGGACCCGAGGGAGCCGTCGCGTGGGAGCGCATCGTGCCCGCGAGCCATCGCCTCGAGAGCGCGGCCGAGCTGCCCGCGTGGTTGGCCGAGCACGGCTGAAGGCACCGCGCGGTGAGTTCTCGGTGGCGCATGGCGGTCTCCTTCGTCGGAGGGCGCGGCCACGGGTGCTACGCTGTCTTCCGTGACGCCTCGACGCCTCCACGCCTCCACGCGGATCCCCCTCACCGCGAATCTACTGCTCGTCGTCTTCCTCGCGGTGGGCTGTGGACCGGGGCACCGGCACACAGACGACGGCGGCACGAACACCGACACAGGGACGGTCACGGACGCCGGCCCGAACACGCGCGTCTTCACGTTCGAGGACCACGGCTTCGTGAACCCCTTCACCGGCGGGGTCGCGTGGGAGACGACCGAGAACGCCGACGTGCTCGCCATGGAGTGGGCTTTCGTGGGGCTCTCGGATGTGTATGCCACGTGCTCCGCTTCGCCGGACTGGACGCAGGTGGACGCCTTCCTCGCGAACGTGGCTGCGCGCGGGCATCAGGCCATCCTGCGCCCGGTGGTCTTCGGACCCGGCTACGGCGCCGGGAGCTTCGCGCCCTCGGACCTGGCCACCAGCGACTTCAGCTACGACGGCGACACGTACGAGAACCCGCGCTGGGACCTGACCGCCGTGCAGGACTGCATCCTGCAGTTCATCGACGCCTTCGCCGCGCGTTACCGAGATGACCTGCGGGTGGCCTACATCCAGATGGGCCTGGTTGGCCTGTGGGGCGAGCACCACCTGGATGGAGGCCCGTACACGGCCGCGAGCTTCCCGTCGAACGCCTTCCAGAAGACCATGATCGAGCACTACCTGGACGGCTTCGGGACCAGCTCGTCGGACCTGCTCTGCTCCGTGTCACTCGACGCCGCGCAGAGCCACGGCTTCTTCGGGTCGGCGGATGCGTCCCTCGACACGGCGCGCGTGGGCTTCTTCGACGACACGCTGCTCGAGGCCAACCACAGCAGCCCGAGCAACTGGCGGCAAGAGGCTGCGCCGGCCAGGCAGCTCTCGCTCCACCGGCGACACGGGTGGGGAGGCGAGGCCTTCTGGAGCGGGTGCAACAGCAACGGCTCCTGGGCCACGCCCCCGCACGACTGCGGCAACGGAGAAGGGCTCGGGGCGCAGGCCGCGCGCCTGGGCCTCGACTACATGCTGGGCTCGAACGCCTACGACGGAAGCATCGGCCGCGCAGCCCTGCTCACGGCCTCGCAGCTCATGGGCTACAAGTTCACCGCGACCACCGTGACTCGGCTCGGCACCGGTGACCTGGCCGTCACCGTCGAGAACACCGGCGTGGCCTACTGCCCCTACGAGGTGCAGGTCTGCACGCCCCAGGGCTGCGCGGGGGACCTCTCGACGCTCGCGCCGGGGGCGAGCGTGGTCGTGACGGTGCCCGCGTCGAGCTCGGCCTCGCAGGTGCTGTCGCTCGCATCGCCGCGCCTCGCGCCGAGCAGCTCCCAGAAGATCCGCTGGAGCAACGCGCAGGCCGACCCCGGTGCCGCCACGCTCAGCGTCACTTTTGATGGGCCGTAGGGGCATGCCCTTGTTCGACATCCAACCACTGCTCAGCGAGCACACGTTCAAAGCGCGGGCGCAGCGCGGGCCGTGGCGCGCGGGGTGGGTGCTGGTCGCCCTGCTCGGGTGCGCCCCGAGCTGCGTGCCAGCCACGACGGAGCCGACTACGGTGGAGCCGCAGTCGCCCGCGGCCGAGGCCGAGACCCCGCCGGGCGGGCGGAACCAGCGTGCGACGTCCGCGTCGACGCGGTGCTCTCCTCCGAGGCTTTCCGCGGCTACCGGTCCACACCAGCCACCCGAGCCGCCGTCGACGCGCTGTCGCCCGAGCACTACGAGCAGTGGGTCGCGGAGTCCCACGGGGCCAGCTACCTGCTCTGCACCTACCGCGTGATCGTGGAGGGCCGCGCCTACCGCTTCGAGGAGGCCCACGACACGACCTTCGAGCCGCGCGAGTCCGCCGCTTGTGAGGCCGCACGCAGCGATGTGGCGGAGCACATCCGGGCTGTGACCGAGGGCTGCACCGACCTACACCGCGGCGCGTACTACGGCGCGGACCTCGAGCCGATCGACTGACAGCCTGCCTGCGTCACGTCACCGGTCAGCGGGCCGCGGCGCGGGCCGCCAACAGCGACTCCACCGAGTGATGCATCGTGATGCGCCCTCGGAGCCCGATGTTGGCCACCGCCACCGCCGCGCGGACCAGGGGCGAGTGGAGCGCGATATGGACCGCTTCGAACTGCGCAAGCCTGCGCATCGACCATTCGGTCGTCACGAGGCGGCACTCGTTGGTGTACCCCATCACGGCCGTCCAATCGTGAAAGCCGCGGAGCTTTCCGTGCTGGTTGATGATTTGGTCGCCATAGGCGATGAACGCGCGCGCTTCTTCGACGCGCATGTAGCCGATGACTTCGCTCGCGAAGATTCCGGGCTGGGGCATGCTCAAGGTGACCTTGCCCTCGTCGTACTCGATGGTTTGTTCCTGCATCTCGTTCTCGGCGATCAACGTTCCGCAGCTACGGCGCGCTGGCGGCGACCGCGAGCTGCGCCGCCGCGTCGGCGGAGACGAGCACCACGTTGGATGGCAGGATCTGCGTGAGCGCGGTGTACGAGTTTTCGAGCGTGAGACCACCGTCGCTGGTCATGTAGACCCACGTGACCGAGCCGGGGGGGAGCGCGGCGAGGCGCTCGGACATGGCCTGAGCCGTGGGGTGGAAGGAGTCCCTGTCGTCCACGCCGCGCCATGAACGCGAGCGGAAGATCACCACGGCCGAGCCGTCGGAGCCGGTGATGCGCTCGTACTGCTGCTCGGCCGGCCACGCAGCGAACATATCGACCAAGTACGGGACGTTGACCGGGAAGACCCCCTGAACTTGTCCGCCCTCATGCGCGTACCGCGGGAGGAAGCTGCTGAGGGCCCCCCTCCAGTTGGTGAACCACTCCCAGTGCACGACGCTGCGTGTCCCCAGGAGCTCTGCGACGCTCTCGGTGTTGGCGACGAATTGCTCCTGCTGCTCGGGCGGCATGGACCCTGGATACGCGTAGAGGTGTCCGCTGGGCGGCAGCGCGAAGTAGTCCGAGCCCGTGGACTCCGCCGCTTCGTAGTACCACTCGAGTACGTCGGGGGCGAGCTCGGGGAGGTGGGGCGAGATCGTCCAAGTGAGGGGTGGGCACGCCGGACTTGCGCCGGCGCAGCGGTCGAGCCGCTCCTCCATCCAATCTCGCCGGGTCGACATGATGTACCGGACGTTGTCGCCGTCTCCGACGACGAAGGCCACGTAGACCTTGGTGGGATCATAGGAGACAGCCTGCGGTGCATTGTGCGGGAGCTCAGCCGCACGTCGGATCGGCGGGCGACGGCTCCCGAAGAAAGACAGGTTGGAGGTGCGCGTCGGGATCGCCCCCATGTTCGCGCTCGGGAGGCAACGGGTCTGGGCCTCGTAGAGGTAGCCCTGAACCAGCCAGGAGTCGTTGTAGCCGTACACCGGCAGCGGGGTCTCCCACCCGCTCTCGTTCACGATGCTGGACAAGAGCTCCCTCTCGGGGTTGCCGTCGATGCAGCCGTTGATGAGGAAGACCACGAACAGCTTCTGCTCGAAGACGTAGTCGATCAGGGCGACGGACATCTCGTCGGACAGGTCCGGGTTGGCCAAGTCGTCGGCGTTGCGGTTGTAACCGGGATTCAGCATGGCGAGTCCTGTCGTCTGGCCCAGGTAGTTCTCGTAGACGTGCTGAGTGGCCGACAGCTGAGTCGTCATGCCGGCGAATTCCTGCGTGGCGTCGACGATGGGATCGTCACACCGAATGGGCGACTCGTCCGCCAGCATGGGCGCACCATGGGCCGCTGCCACGGTCAAGATGCTCGGGAGGATCTCGCGCTGCTCGGCATACGAGTATCGAACGCAGCCGAAGTCGGCCACGCACTCCTGCAGAAACTCCGGCGCCTCCTGGCTACGACTGGAAGCGAGGCTCAGCGCATCGAGCCAGAGCTCGTCCTGCGGGACGACGCCATCGATGGCGGACTGGGGAACGTCCGGGTCGCTCTGGACGAAGACGGAACCCCCGAGGCGACGGTTGTACAGACCCACGCACGCGTGTGTGGCGAGCTGCGTGGCGACGGAGTCCGTGGCCCGCACGTGCACGATTCGAAACTCCTCGGCGTAGCGCGGCGAGGACGTGCAAGCCCACGCAGCGAACATGAGGCACGAGAAAGAGAGGGGAGCAAGGATGCTCTGCGGGCGTGAAAGTCGGCGGTTCATGGCGGTCCTGGACGGAGGCTCGGGACGCGTGGCGTGGCGGGCGTACCCCGAAAGACTAGCGCAAGAGCCGCCGCAGGGCGTTGGCCGCGGAGCGGTCCCCCACGGGGCAATCTAGATCGTCTCGATCGTCAGGCCCGGGTCGATCCGGCGCAGGTCGTCGGGGTCGGAGGTGAGCACGGTCCAGTCTCGCTCGCGCGCCAGCAGGACGATGTGTGCATCGATGACATCGGAGGTCTTGGTGCTCCCGAGCATCCGGCCGAGTACGCGCGCCACCGCATAGGTGAGGTCGATGACCGCTGTCTGGCGCAGGAGGAAGCTGACGGGGACCTGCCGTCCCGTGCCTCCACGAAAGACCTGTCCAACCACACCTGCCGAGGTCACCAGCGGAATCCTGGCTTTGTGAAGCGCTGCGACGAGCGCGACCATGCGCTCGTCACGTCGCTCCGCCGCGATGAACGCGCCCGCGTCGAGCACGAGACCGCGCGCAGCGCTCACGCAGCGCCCTTCTTGCGAGGTTCGGAGTTGCGCTTGAGCTTCTGGACGACGCCGGTGGCCCAGCGCTGGGCGCCCTTGGACGGGTTCACGTCGCGGTAGAACGCCTCCCAAGCGCGCTCCAGCTCGGCGTCGTCGAGATGTTCTTCGATCACGCCGGTGACCCAGGCCGACACGGGGGTCTTTCCCGCGGCCTTCTTGATGCGCGCAGCGACCTCGGAGGGCACGCTGATGGTGATCCGCTTGATCGTCATAACATCAGCATAACGACTGAGGGGGTGCGAGGCTAGGACGGCGGTCCACGCTTCCCGGAGGTGAGCACGGTCCAGCTACCCCTTGGTTGTGAGGGCGCGCCGGATGGACTCGGTGACCGGGCGCGCCGGGTCTTCGCGGTACGAGACGTCCGCCGACTGCGAACCCGTGCGTGGGTCGACGTCGTCGAACGCCATCCAGTACGTGCCGCCGTAGGGGCCCTCTGACTGCTGGTAGCCCGCGCCCCGCAGAACCGACATCACCGCCGCAAAGCCTGCCCCGTACACCGTTCCGAGGCGCACTTCGGGTGCGAACGCCGGCGGCACCGGGAGCTCGCCGCGCTGCGCCAGCACCGCTTCGACGGCGGACAACGCGTCCATGTCGCAGCCCGACGCGCGCAGCGATGCCAGGAGGGTGGAGAGCCTCTGCGCGCGAACCGGCACGCCCTCGATGACGACGTGGACGGCGAGTCTGAGCTCCACGGCAAAGCGCTCCGGCGCCACGTACGCGTCGAGACGCACGGGCGAGTGCTCCGCCTGGCTCGGCGGCGGCCAACCTCGCGGCTCGTGCCCTGATGCCAGCTGCGCCGCGTGGACGTTGGCGTAGGCTCCGCGGCCCGTCTGGATGTCGAGCGTCGACCACCCGAGCGGAACACCTTGAACCGCCGCGGCGACGCGCCCGGTGAGGAACCAGTCCCGCTCGCGGGCGTTGAGCTCACGCAGGAGCGCGAGGTCTGGACCGCTGGGAGGGCCTGTGCGCATGCGATAGGGTGTACCACCTCGGGACCAACACGGAGGCTTGCTTTCGTGCACCATCGGAGTACTGGCCCAGCCAGGGCACGCCGCGAAGAACGGAACGACTCGAGATGACACTGGCCTTGCCGCACGCAATCTCCACGGGTGATCTCATCGATGGTCGCTACCGTGTGATCTCCCTGCTGGCAGAGGGCGGAATGGGTGCTGTCTTCCTCGCAGAGCACATGGGGCTCTCGAAGGAGGTGGCCCTCAAGGTCATCCACAAGGGCATCGCTGGCGACGGCGACATGCGCGCGCGCTTCGCACGTGAGGCCATGGCAAGCGCGCAGATCGACCATCCGCACGTCGCGAGCACCCTCGACATCGGCGCGCTCCCTGACGGCTCGGCCTACTTGGTGATGCCGCTCATCCGTGGGCCGAGCCTCGCCGACACACTGGATTCTGGGCCGATGCCATGGCCACGGGCGGTCTCCATCGGTGCGCAGATTGCCGACGCGCTCGAGGCCGCGCACGCGGCCGGCATCGTGCATCGCGACCTCAAGCCCGACAACGTGGTGCTCACGGCACGCGACGACGGGCGCGATCACGTGAAGGTGCTCGACTTCGGGATCGCCGGCCTGAGCGGTGCGGCGGAGGCGACCTCCGAGGTTCCCCTGACGCGCGCTGGCGTGGTGATGGGCACGCCGGGGTACATGTCGCCCGAGCAGGCCGTCGGCGAGGTCGTCGACCTGCGCACGGATCTGTACGCGCTCGGGGTGATCCTGTGGGAGTCGGTGGTTGGACGGCGGCTCTTCGACGGTCCCGACATCACGTCGATCATCACGCGGCAGCTCACCACCGTCGCCACGCCCATCGCGTCGCTCGATGCGAATGTGCCGCCGGAGCTCGACGCGCTCGTCTCGAGGCTGTTGTCCCCGTCCCGCGACCAGCGGCCGAGCAGCGCCGGGGAGGTGCGCGACGTGCTGGTCGCTTCGCTCCCCGCGATGCGTCCGAGCTTGGTGGACTCCCTCCCGACCATGCGCGAGTCGTTCCCAGAGTGTGGCGCTGCAGACCGAGTCCATGGGCCACGCTGCGACGCTCTATCCATCGTCGCACCCGCAGGCACTGACCCCCGCGCGCGTCGGCGGGATGCGCGCTCGGCTGCGGAGCTTGCCGATGGGTGTGCGGCTCGCGCTGGTCGCGGCCCCGCTGCTCGTGCTGGTCGCGCTGTTCGCGTTTGTGATGCGCCCCACCGTCATCGTGCCCATCGCCCCCGCGCCTCGTCCGCAGGTCGTCGCAGTGGCTCCGCCGCGCTCCGACATCGTGCAGACGTCTCGTGGCCCGGTCATCGTCGAACGGGCGGAGAACGATTCGTCAGCCGCCGCGGCGGTCGTACTCGACCCGAGCATCGAGAGCGCGATCGCGGCGCTGATGAACGTGGAGAGTCGCAGCGACCGCCAGGTCGCCGCCAACACCATCGTGATGGCCACGACGACGCCCGTCCCGGAGTACGCACGCGCCCTCGCGCGCTTCGAGCTGGGGCAGGGCTGCGCCGAGCGCCGGTCTGCCCTCGAGAGCATCGCCGAGATTGGCGACGCGCGAGCCCTGCCCTTCGTGGCCCGGCTCGACGCGCTCCCTCGCCAAGGATGCGGACGCCGTGGTCGGGAAGACTGTCAGGCGTGCACCCGCACCCAGGTCGCGAACGCGATGCGTGCGCTCACCGCAGACGCGCCCTGAGCGAAGGAAGCCCTGCCGCGCCGGCCCACGTGAGCGGGCGGTCCCTCACTCCGAAGGGCGGTGCACCACGCCCTCGAGGACCTCTCTCGCGTTTCTATCCATGATCAACACAGACTTCTGAAGAATCAAGGAGTTCGGGACAGTGATGACATGACCACCATCGAAGCTCTTCAGATGAACGAAGAGATAGGTCAGGTCGGACACCTCTCCGTCGACCGGGAAGTCCTTGTCTAGGATGCGCAGCGTGTCCCCGATCTTGATGGGATGCGCAAACAGCAGCAATATGCTCGACGTAAAATTCGACAGCAGGGACCACTGCGCAAAGAACGCGATACCGAGCACCGTGAGCGTCGTTCCCACGAACACTGCGATTTCGCTTTGTTCGACGCCCCATACGACCGCCAGCATGAACACTGCAGACACGAAGGTTATGAGGTGAACGGCTTTGACAACGGCCTTCCTTCTTCCGCGCTGCAGCTGAATCTGTTTCAGAGATCTGTTGACGAAGCTCTTGGTCAGATAGTGAACCACTGCATATACAGCCAGCACCGCGACGCTCTCGAGCACCTGCATCTTGTAGAGTTCCATCTTTCATCTCATAGGTGACCGTCACGGTTGTGGCGTCGCTCAACGGGCGTGATTCATGAGCCGGTCACGGAGGCCGTCTGAGGGGATCGACGTGACGAGGGGGAGTTGGTAGGAGGTGGCGTTCGTATCCCCACCGAGGCACCACGCCTCAGAAGGCGCCACCAGCCAATGTTGTACGCTCCCGAAGATCAGGCGGTCAAGGAGGAGACCGCTGCCGCCATCCACGAGGCCCTTGTGTTGATGCTCCACGCGGCCGACGACGGCGCCACGGCGCGCGAGCTCGAAGAGCACGTGTGGAAGACCTCCTTGGAGTTCGGACGCGCGCTGATGAGCGCTGGGCTGCGCCGCATGTGTGCGCGGGCAACGGCGCAAGACATCAAAGAGCGCGGGCTCGACCCCAAGCAGGTCACGCTGCGGCTCGACGGCGACTACCACGCGACGCTCAGCACGACGCTTGGTCCGGTGACGTTCCCGTGGTTCGCGTACCGAGACCGAAGCGCTGCCGCGGCGACGGTGACCCACACGCCCGCCAAGACCGCGGTGCTGCCCCTGTTCAAGCACTGTCGGTCGTCGGAGTTGCTGCTCGAGTGGGAGAGCCGACTTGGCAGCGACCACCCCTTCCGCCATGCGCAGGAGGCGCTGTCGTACTTCACGCACGGCGCCGCGCATCGAGAGGACACGACCATCGCGCGCCACATGGTGACGGTGGGCAGCCTGGTGAGTCGTGAGTGGACCTACCGCACGCCCGAGGACATCGCACATCTCTTGCTGACCCGCGCGACACGCGATCCGAAGACGGGCCGCCCGCTCTTGTACGCATCGACTGACGCGCACGCGCTGCGCACGTACGTGGACGACACGTGGGACGCGCAGTGGAAGATGGCCAACGGCGTCCGCGTGTGGTGCATCGACCGACATAACGGCTCGACGATTCACCTTGGGGGTGAGTACACCTGGGGCAACTGCGAGAAGGTGCAGGAGACCTTCGAATGGCTGCGCGACACAGGTCGGATGCCAGCCGATGGACGTATGGTGAACGGGCTGAACGTGCAGGTGGTGCTGGTCACGGACGGTGCGCCGTGGATCAAGGAGCGCCTCGTTCCGCTCTTCCCCAAAGCGGTGGTGTTGCTCGATGCCTACCATCTCCTCGAGGCCCTCGCGAAGTACGCGACGGCACGTTTTCTCGCCGGCACCGCCTCCAACAAGCTGTTCTATCAACGCGCGCTGGACGCTCTCTTCGGCAAGAGCCGCGGCAAGAAGCCGGCGATGCCCAAGCCACGCCGGGGTCACACCAAGCGTTCGTGCCAACCCATCGCGGCGTCCACGATGCCGGCTGACGATGCCCCCCACGCTCGTCGACGAAAGCGTTCCCCTGCGGCCGACCGACTGCTCGGGCTGCTCGCCGAAGGCGTGGTCCCGCCCACGGTGGAGGACGAGCACAACAAGCTTGTCGCCGCGATCAACCACAACGCCGACCGCATCGACTACGAGCAATGGCGCCCCCGCGGCTACCAAATCGGCTCGGGCGCCATGGAGTCTCTGCACCGCACCGGCAGCCAGACGCGCCTCAAGGTCGCTGGCATCCGCTGCTTGCCCGAGACCTCCCAGGCCATCTTCAACCTCCGCATGCTCCGCCTCTGTGGCCGCTGGGATGAGTTCTGGCGCCAGGACGACATCACCTCGTCTCTCGTTGCCGCCTTTGGCGCTCGCACGCTCAAGCTGGCGACGACGCTCGAAGCCGCAGCTGCCGACGCCGCCGAGACATATCAGCATGCCGCCTGACCGGCCCATGGATCACACCCGCTCCGTTCTGGGGCGCCCAAGGTTGTGCAGCGAGCACGTCGTTCCACAGCCGACGCCAGGTCTTCCACTCGTGGGCTCCAGGCGCGGCAAACACGCGCGATGGGTGCATCGCGCCGCCGCCAACCGGTGTCGTGCGCCGACGTGCGGGTCGTCTCTCCGAAAGGCGAAGCACCCCGGGGTCTCGGGACGTGTGCGTGGCGTTGCAGAGGTCCCGCACCAAGCGTGGCTCACCGGGGGAGGTGACGCGGCGCCGGCCACCACGGGTCTGGCCAAGCCCGGCGAGCGGAGGAGACCGCCAATCCGTCCGATCTCCCCTGCGCAACACCGAACTCTCGTGGCGGGACCCAACGCTAGGCGCGATCCGGCACCACGCCGTCGACGAGGTCCGGGTGCGCCCGTGCCGTCAGGATCGCTCCATAGCCGCCCAGCGAGATGCCCACCAGCCAGACAGAGCGGTACCCGTGCCGCCGCGCCTGGTGGAGCACGTCGACAGCGATGCGTTCGGTCATGGTCTGGGACAGGTAGAACATGAGGTGCGCGTCCACGAGCACCACCTCGCAGTGGGACGCCTGAGCTGCCACGTCACGGAGAAAGCCGTTCCGCTCGAAGTCGTCGGGCCCGTCCCCAATGCCAGGCAGCAACACCAGGAGGCAGTCGCGCGTCGAGGGACGCCCGCGGGGCGAGAAGCTGTCGGAGGACGTGTTGGCGAGCGGCTCTGCCATCGGAGATAAGGTATGAGCCGTGAGTCGTCGGGCGCAACGCCGCGCAGCCTGTCTCCGAAGAGCCAGCGCCGCCCCGAGACCAAGAGACCGAAGCCAGCCGCGCGCCACCGCGGAACGCTGCAAGACCGTGGGCGCATCACCATCGAGAGACTTCATGCTCAAAGGTATATGGCTCGGCCGACTCCTTGAAAAAGCGATAGATTAGTATGAATCGTTATGTTTTGTGGATGCATTGGCCCACGGGGCCCTGGTCTTCCACGTAGCGAGCCGCTCGAGGACGGAGCGCGCGAACGCGCTCACAGCTTGGAGATGATCTTGTCCGCGTACTTCCGCAGCGCGCCGATCTTCACGTCCAGCGGCTGGATGTCCGGCGCGTTGTCGTACGTTGCCCGGAACCCCACGATCACGTCCGTGATGCCCTGGTCTTTTCAAGCGCTTCCTAGCCGTCCAGCTTGAACGCGTCCATCGAGCCCGCGTGGATCTCGAAGGGCTCGTTCTCTGACCGGCCTCGCGGCGCAGCCTCCGCCAACCGGTCAGGCAGCGCGAGCTCTTCCGGGCGCCCCGCCCGCGAACATCAGCCGTCGCCGGGAGGCGCGCGCTTCAATGCCGCTTTTTCGAAGCGTAGCCGCCGTCGGGATGGGCACCGGCTGCCTCGGCGCGGGGCAAATCTCGATGCTCGGCAGCGTATGAGTGCTGGCCTTCGCGAGCGAAAGAATCCCGCCGCGCAGGAGCCCCGCGGATGATGGCGTTCGTCTCGTCAACTACGCTTGCCGCAGGTCTTCCACTCCGTGAAGGTGACCGCGAAGTCCTCCGGCCCAGGGGCTCGGAGAGACTACGCCGACCAAAGCGGTCGTTGGTGAACACCGCCACCAAGGCTGACCGACTAGCCCTCACGAGCACCGGCAAACGGATGGGCAACTTCACGTGCGAGGGTGGTGAAGCGGATGGTACAGACGTCACGGCGCCAGCTCCGGGATGAGCGAAGGCCTCGACGAACGGCTTGCCCAAAACAGGAACGCGCGGTCCCCGGTGCCGTGGCGCGGGTACTTCGACTCGGAGTCCTCCGAGTAACAGATGCTGTCCGGGGATGGTAACCGACGTGCCAGCCCGCTGCTTAGGCCGCCTTAGCGAGCGGCATGAAAGCTGGGGTCGCACATGGACTCGGCGGAGGAGAAGCGCATCGGACGCGCCCCCATCTCGCGAGTGGAGTCACAGCGCCTTGCCAGCGAGGCGGGGCTCGACCACCCGCTCGCTGCAGGGCTTCTCACGGCGCGCATGTGCAGGGGCATGCCGGTGCGCCCCCTCGATGCCCAGGCCACCGCCACGGGGTAGGTGTCCACCGGCTCGGCCGCGACCTCCGGGCGGTTGGAGAGCCACGCCGCGACGCCTTGAGCAGGGGCTTCACCCAGTTGGGCGCGTCACGCGCCATGTTGGCGATCCCACCGGCCGGGGCACAGGTGATGCACCACCGCGTCGGAGCACGTCCCGTCCGGCTTCTTCAAGCAGGGCGGCAGCTCCACGCATAGAAGTGCTTGAGAGCATAGCTTCGCTACGCCCGTAGTAGCGCATAGCGTCGCGGATACCAAAGTCCTCGAAGAGCGCGGGGCCCGGCAGGTCCAACGCAAATCGCGGTGCGGTGCGCCTCGCTCAACACGCGAAACACGATGCGCGAGCGCGGCGGACAACCGGCGGGGCCCGTTGTTGGCGATTGTGTCGCCCCGGGGATCACTCCGTCGCGCGAGCGGGCCACTACCAACACCGTGGGCGCCAGGCAGTTCACGGCCACCATCGGCTCGAAACCCTGCGCGGACTTGCGGCCCTCCTTGGGCACCACGCCGGCGTTGCTCTCAGGATGTCGGTGCGCTCGCCCCGGTCGGCGCAGTGTCGCTGGCAAATGCACGCTCGCCGGGTCGAGGAGATCCCCTGAGATCATCTCGATCTGGGGGTTGCCGCTGCGCTGTCGCGCACCTCCTGGCCGGCCTCGGGGATGCCACCGCGGCACGGCATGATCACCCGCAGGCGCCGCGCGAGAGCCAGCTCTCCACCGCCCACGGCAGCTTTGCCCAGGCCCGGTTGCTGCCGGTCACCATCACCGTGCGCCCCTCCGAGCCGGTCGCTGGGCAGCGCGCCGGGGATGAGGTTCTTGGCGTTCTTGCGGTTCAGGTTCTCGCGGATGGCGGTCCAGATGGCGGAGACGGGGTTGTCGTGGCGTTGCTGCATGGGGCTCTCGGTTGCGTTCGGAGGCAGGCGGCGCTAAGCGGCTATTAGCTGGTAGCCGTTAGCCACCACTGGGTAGCCCAGCCCGCGCCGGGATCACGGGCGGGTGAGCAGCCGGATCCCGATGCCCAAAGAGCCCACCCCTGCCCTGTCGACCACGCGGAAACTTTGCCTCCTGGACGCCGCCAGGACACGTTCGCGCAGGTGGGCTGCGAGGCCCGCCAGCCTGAGCGCCATCGCGGACGGGTGGGCATCCGCACGCCCAGCCTCTACAAAGCACTTCCCAGCAAAGCGGGACATGTACGCGGCGTTTTGCCGGCGCTGGGCGCTATCTTGCCGCACCCGGGCCATATGAGCGCGCTGCTGGTGCGCCCCACCGACCACGCGGGCCACGCGCGCAACCTCGCGGCGGTGGTGGGTCTGTACTTTGCGCGCCCCAACCTGGCGCGCCTGGTGCCGCGCTGCTGGCGCGTGGCCCCGAACAAAGAGGTCATCATGGAGCGCTGGTATGGGCCGCTGCTCGCGCGCCTCTGCCGGAGCTTACGCCCTCCGCCACGATCGCCGAGCGCACGGTAACACCGCAGGCCTTGGTCATTGTGGTGTACGCCATGCTGTCGGGTCTGGTGATGCTAGCGTCCTTGCACGAGCGCGCGGGAGCACCTCCCAGTGAAGCGCTGATGGTGGTGCTGGGCACGTGGGTGCACGCGCTGTGGGGCGTCCCGACGCCCTGAAGTTCACGAGACGATCGCCGGCCTGCTAGGCTCGCCGCATGGCCCCTCCACGCAGCCCCGAGCGACGCATCACCAAGATCACCGCCCCATCGGCCCCGCCACCTGGTCCTCCAGGGGCCTGCGCGGGCTGTTGGAGCCGGCATGGACGTAGCGCGCCTGAACATGTCGCACGGTGATCATCCGGCGCACCGCAAGACCATCCGCAGCCTCAAAGAGCCTCAACAAGAAGCTGGGCAACCCGGTGGCGCTCTTGATGGACCGCAGGGGCCCGGATCACGGGTGAGCTGAGCAGGTCCATCGACCTCAAGAAGGGCGACGTCTTCTGCACTTCTCGGTGCTGGCCGGCGACGCCGAGGCGCACACCGTGCACGTGAACTACCAGGACCTGGTGCGCGACCTGAAGCGCGGCGACATCGTCACCGTGGACAACGGGCTCCATCAACCTGGAGGTGCTGGCCGTGGAGGATTACGGCTGAAGTGCCGCGTGCGTGACGGCAGCAAGCTGGGCTCGCGCAAGCACGTGAACCTGCCGGGCGTGCACGTGAACCTGCCGTCCATCACCAAGAAGAACCGCCGCGGACATCAATTCGCCATTTCATCGAGCAGGACCTCGACTTCATCGCGCGCTGTCGTTCGTGCGCGGGCCGAGGACATCCTCGAGGTGCGCGCGCTCATCGAAGGCAGGCGGCCACCAGAAGCTCATCGCGCCAAGATCGAGAACCGCGAAGGGCGTGGACAACTTCGACGCGATCCTGGCGGTGGCCGACGCGGCATCATGGTGGCGCGCGACTGATCTCGGTGTGGGTGGACCTCGAGGGCTGCCGGTCATCCAGCGCATGAAATCGTTCGGAAGTGCGCCATCGCGGGCAAGCCGTCCATCGTGGCCACGCATGCTCGAGTCCATGATCGAGAACCCGATGCCCACGCGCGCCGAGGTGACCGACGTGGCCAACGCGATCACCGAAGCAGGCCGACGCCATCATGCTGAGCGGCGAGACGGCCACCGGCGCGTACCCCGTGCTGCGTGGGATCCTGGACCGCATCGCGCGGCGCATCGAGCGCGAGCCGAGCCTGGGCTTCTACACTTGCGGCCGCCGACCACCACGCAGCGCGAGCACATCGCGCAGAGCGCGTGCCGCCTGGCGGACTCCATGCCGGCGGGCATCATCGTGGTCACGCGGCGCGGGCTGTTGGGCCAGCTGGTGTCAGCTATCGCCCCATGCGAACGCCCATCTACCCGTTCACGAACATGAGCAC
>JADJJE010000032.1 GCA_016706685.1 Sandaracinaceae bacterium
GCGCCCGGCATCAGCAACGATCGCGTAGCGTCCCCGGTTCACCGCAATCAACGCGTTTCGAACCGGCGACGCTCACCGCGGGCGACGCGGCCGACGAGATCCGCTTCGGGGCCCCTGCTTGCGCCCACGTTCAGCGCTGGCAGGGGCGCGCTGCTGGTGGGTGCGCCCAGCGGACGAGACGCCGGGGCCACGGCCAACGCCGGCTCCGTCCTGGCTTCGTTGCGAGCGGCAGGCCTGCCGGTCAGAGTGGTCCCCGAAGAGGGCGAAGGTCGCACGCCTCGCCGGTAGCCAACGGGCGTTCGAACGTCACTCGCGGTCTCAGCGACCCAGTTCCTGACCGGCGAGCCCGGCCGCACGAACGGCGCCGCGCACCGCCTGGCGCGCGCCGGCGGATTCTTCACTCTCGCCGGCTCGCGCTCACCGCGGCCTACGGTCAGGCCAACGACGGCAGCTTCGACACGTGGTGGCGTTCCAGGCGACGTAACCGCAGACCACGTGGTCGTCGGCGCGCGCGGCGTCATGTTCAACCGCGGTGCCCCTATCGCCGCTACACCATGGACGCAGCGTTCGCGTTCACGTCCGGCGAGCGCTTCCTGGGTGCCGTGGGCGGCGACGCGGCGGGCTCGGCGTGCGCGCTGCCCTACCGAAACGGCGCTGCGCCCGAGGTCGCGCTCTTCGGCGCGCCGTTCCACGACGCAGACGCGTTCGACGCCGGCATCGTGTACGGCGAGAACTTCACCACCAACAACGCCGAGACCGCCCTGCGGCCCGACGGCGTGGCCAGCAACCCGCTTCGGCGAGCGCGTAGGGCATCGACGGCAACAGCGCGGCCGCGGTCGGCGCCCCAACGACGACGAGGCCCTCGGCGGCCCGACTGAACGGCGGCGCGGTCCCGTGTTCGTGCGCAGCGGCACGAGCTGGGCGCAGCAGGCCAAGCTCACCGTCCGGCAGTGCAGCCGGGGCGGCAGCGTGGCCTCGAGGGCAACACGCTCGCCTTCAGCACCCGCACGGCACGCGCCAACACGGTGTGGATCTCGCGCCGCACCGGCAGCACCTGGTCGGCTCCCACGGGCGCTCCACGCCCATGGGCGGGCGGTCGCCGCGACGCGTTCGGCGCATCGCTCGGCCTCAGCAACGGATCGCTGGTGGTGGGCGCCCCCGGCGTGGAACGGCGGCGGCTCCGACGCGGGCGCGGCCTACGTCTTCGGACTCGGGCACCACCTTCACGCAGCAGGGCATGTTGGTGGCTGGAAACCCGCAGGACCTCGACAGCCTCGGCAGCGCCGTGGCCATCGACGGCAACATCGTCGTGGTGGGCGCCCCCAACCGCGACGGAGGTGGCGGCGCGGTGGACATCGGCATCGCCTACGTCTTCACGCGCAGCGGGACCACGTGGTCGCAGCAGGCCGTGCTCTCGGGCCCGTCCAGCGCCGGCGGAGCCTTCGGGCGCGCCGTGGCCATCAGCGGCACGCGCGTGGCCGTGGCCGCCGCCGCCGTCCCGCTCAGCGGCGTCTCCGCCGGCCCGGGCAGCGTGCGCACCTTCTCGCAGAGCGGCACCACTTGGCCGCTTCCGAGCACACCATCACGCTCGCGAGTGGCGTGATCGGCGACGAGTTCGGCGCCCGCTCTCGCTCTCGGGCGACGTGCTGGCCGTGGGTGTCCCCGGGCGTGAGCACGCCGGGCGCACCGACGTGGGCGTGGTGGTCCCGCACATCCTTGACGTCCACCACGTGGAGCGCGCAGACCATCATCGCTGCACCCGCGCTCGACGACTCTGACGAGGACGCGTTCGGACGCTCGGTGGCCATCTCGGCGCAGCTCCTGATCACCGGCGCGGTGCTCTCCGACGTGGACGCGACCGACGCGGGCAGCGCCTACGTGCACACGCTCATCAAGGGGCAACGGTGACGCCCTGCGGCGCGCCAGCGAGTGCAGCAGCGGCTTCTGCGTGGACGGCGTGTGCTGCGGACCGTGCGGTGGCGGCGCGGCCGGCGACTGCCAGGCGTGCAGCATGGCAGCGGTGGCACCCTCAACGGCACCTGCACCGGCCTCAGCGTGGCGGCCGCGCCCACGGTCACGTGCCGTGCGGCGGGCAACCCGACTGCGACACGCCAGAGGTGTGCGTGGCCGGCAACACGATGTGCCCCGCCGACCAGCTGGCTACCAACGGCACGCCCTGCGGCGGCGCTGCGAGCGGCGTGTGCGACGCGCAGGACACGTGCCTGTCCGGCACCTGCGTGGCACTCGTGGTGGGCGCTGGCACGCCCTGCCGCCCCTCCACCGGGGCGTGCGACGCCACCGAGACTTGCAACGGTGTGACCACCAGCTGCCCGGCCGACAACCCCAGCGCCCTCAACGGCATGGCCTGTGGCGGCTCCCCCAGCGGTCTGTGCGACCTGCAGGACCTCTGCATGGGCAATGCCTGCATGACGCGTGGCCCAGGGCACGCCCTGTCGCCCCTCCACCGGCGAGTGCGACGCGGCCGAGCTGCAGCGGCAGCACCACCAGCTGCCCCACGGACAACCCCAACGCCATGAACGGCCTGGCGTGTGGCGGCGCGCCCAGCGGCCTGTGTGACGCGCAGGACCTGTGCATGGGCGGCAGCTGCTCGCCTGAGTACGTGCCGCCCTGACGGCGTGCCGCGGCTCCACCAACTCGTGCGACACGGAGGAGTGTGCAGCGGCGACCCTGACGCAGTGCCCCTCGGACGCGAACGGCTGCTGCATGGACGACAGCGACTGCGACGATGGCAACACCTGCACGCCCGACACCTGCAACACGGCGCGCGGCAGCTGCGAGGCCGGGCCGCCCGCAGCGGACTGCTGCGTGAGCGACAGCGACTGCAACGACGGCAGCGCCTGCACCGCTGACAGCTGCGACATGCTGAACAACGTGTGCGTGTTCGGCGCGCCCATGGCGGACTGCTGCGACGACGCGGGCGACTGCGACGACAGCGACCCGTGCACGGTGGACGCCTGCTTCGGCAACGCGTGCGAGTACACGGCCGACCCCGTGTGCGACGACATGGACGCCGGCGTGGGCAGCGACGCAGGCATGGGCAACGACGACGCGGGTGTGACCAGCGACGCCGGTGTGACCGATGACAGCGGCGTGACCGATGACAGCGGCGTGACCAACGACGCAGGCACGGATGACGCCGGCAACGACGACGCAGGCAACGACGACGACGCAGGCACCACCAACCCCGACGCTGGCGCGGGAGACCAGGGCGTGACCCCGCCGCCCAGCGCGGGCGGTGGCTGCGGGTGCGTGGTGGGCGGGAGTACCTCCGGCCCGCACCCCGCCCTGCCCCTCGGCTTTGCTGACGCTGCTGGCCGTGAGCCGCCGCGTGCGCCGCCGTCGCTGAGCCACCGTGCGCCGCCGAGCGCGCCCGACCCGCCGAGAGGCGCCCCTCCACTTCGCGTGGTCGGGCGCCTCTCGGCGTTGGGCGAAAATTGGCGTGACGGATTGCCGGGGCTGCCCCCGAACCCATGGAGAGCCCCCCAACGACCACCCACCGAGGACCCATGTACACCGCCGCCAATCCCGTCCCCAGCTACCGCGTCTCCGAGCAGAGCGCGTCGTTCTTCGCCGCCGTCAGCGTCGTCCGCAAGACCGGCAGCTACCCCTTCGAGCGCGCCATCGCCGGTGCTCGCCCAGATGGCCTGCTCGCGGGCTCGCTCACCGTGGGCATCCTGCTCACCGCCGTGCTCTCCCATGTACGTGCACAAGGCGGCCGGCGCGATCGTCTTCCTGGTGCTCTGCCTGGGCCTGCGTTCGGGCTCATGCCGTACATCGACCGCCGCCTGTGGGCCATGCGCGCCGCGTTCACGTACCTCGCCACCAAGCAGCTGGTGGCCGGTCAGGCCGCGCCCGCCAGCAACGCCGCCGACAGCGCCAAGCGCTTCCTCGAGCAGCAGTTCGGCAACCTCGGCCCCGTGGCCGACGCGCACAACGAGGTGCAGCGCCTGGTGGGCAAGTTCTTCCGTACGTTCGACAAGCCCAGCGACCTCGAGCCGCTGCGCAAGGCGCTCGGCTGGCTGACCGACCGGGTGGCCCCGCGCATCGCGGACCTCGCGCTCTCGTTCGCCATCGCCCGCGGCGACGGCAACCTGGACCAGGCCTCGAAGGACGCCATCACCTACGTGGCGCAGAACCCGAAGCCGCTGCTGGGCACCGCCATCCGGGCGTACTTCACGGAGAAGTTCCTGGGCGGCACGCTCGCCTTCGTGCTCATGACGCTGGGCTTCGCGGTGGTGGGCGCCATCGTCAACGCGCTGGCCGGTGATGCGGCCGTGTCCTCGGGCATCCCCGACGAAGGGGCCGCCGTGATGGGCGCCTTCGCCGCCGCCTTCCTGGGCCTCTTGGTGGGTGTCCGCCCGGCATGCTGGGCTCGTGGTTCCTGCGCACCGCGGTGCTCGAGCCCATCAGCCTGACCATGCTGCTCATCCGCTTCCACACCTGCATCCAGGGCCAGCCCATCAACCCGAGCGTCCGCGCGCGCGTCGAGAGCGCCAAGAGCGATCTCGGCGAGGCCGGCGGGATGCTCAGCTTCCTCGAGTAACCCCTTCCATCTCACGCCACTCGCGCAGCGAAAGGACCTCGTCTTGACCTCGAACATCGTGCGTAGGCCGTCTCGTCCGAGCCCACAGGCCACCTACCTCCCGAGCGTGGGCCCCGAGGTGTGGCTCTACGACGAGCGCCACCTGAGCGTGCTGCTGGAGTCGGGCGTGCTGGACCCCCACGATCCCCTCGCGGCTACCAAGTACAAGGCCCTCGGCAAGCAGGGGCTGGTGGTGGGGTACGGCCTGCCTGCCTGCCAGCACGTCACCGTCACCGTGCAGGTGGGCGCGCCGCTCGACGCGCAGCAGCTGAGCGAGCTGCACCACGGGCGCTGGCTGCCCCCCGAGACGGCGCTGCTGCACGTGCCCAGCGGGCGCGTGTGCATCGCGAGCCGCGAGCGCCTCGTGGACACGCCCGCGTTCGCGATCGAGCCGAGCGGGCGGGTGTACGTGCCACCCGGTCGCTACCGGCTGTCGCTCTACCGCAGCGACGACGCGGCCCGCGAGCGCGAGAGCGTCGCGTGGAGCGGCCCGCAGCAGGTGGTGGTCCTCACACCCGGCGGCACACGCGCCGACGCCGCCGAGCGCCCGCTCGGATCGAGCGCCACCTCCCGATGGGGTCTGATACCGTCCGCCGCATGTCCACCGTCAGCGCCACCAGCCACTCGCTCCGCCTCCTGGTGTGCCTGAACTGCGGGGCGCCGTTCGAGACAGCGCCCAGCGGTGGACACCACACCTGCACCTACTGCCGCGCCACGCACGAGCTGAAGCCCCGTGACGAGCGCCCCGAGACCTTCGCGGGAAGCGGGGCGCTCGCGCCGAAGCCGGTGGCCACCGAAGCCGAGCGCTTCGCGCTGCTCCGCGAGCAGATGAGCGACATGCACCCCTACAACTTCCCGCCCACGCACCTGCTGGGCCTGGCGAAGCAGGCCACGAACGTGGCGCGCCTCGGCGAGGTGGACAGCCTCTTCCGCGCGGCCGAGGCCAAGGTGCTGGGTGGCGGTGGCTTCGACGCCGAGATCGAGCTGTTCTGGACCGCCGGCATCTTGCGCACGATGTACTACGACCAAGAAGGAGTTCCGGCACGCGCGCGCCGTGGACGAGACCGCGCTCGAGACGCTGACCGACCCGGTGCTGCGCACGGTGCAGCGCACGGCCCTCGCCAACCGGGCCTGCGACGCGGGCAACCTGGCCGACGCCGAGGCCTGGCTCGCGCCCGTCCCGCGCGAGTCGGAGGTGCTCGTGGTGCATACCTCCGTGCGGCTCACCGAGGCACGCATCGCGCTGATGCGAGGCGACTACGCGCGCGTGCTCGAGCGCCTGGGGCGCGAGGCGGAGCAGGTGCCCATCCGCACGGACCGCGACGCCATGGCCTGCCTCTACCGGGCTGCGGCCTACGAGAAGCTGGGCCAGCTGGAGGACGCCGCGCGCGCGCTCGACGCGTCCACGCGCAACCCCGGCGGCAAGCTCTTCGCGCTCGGCAAGATCACGGACCTGCGCAACGTGTGGCCCGACCTGGCGCTGTGCGAGAAGACCTACCCGGCCTTCAAGCGGCGCGCTCAGCTCCGCAAGCTGGGCTGCTTCGCGATGGTGCTGCTGCCAGTGGCCCTGGTCGCGGCAGGCATCGTGAGCGCGCTGCTCGCTCCCTGAACGAGCGCTCTAGCGGGCCCACAGGCGAGCGAGCGGCAGCTCCACCATGGCAGAGGGCGCCGCGCGCACCTGCGCATCACCCTGGTAGGCGCCCACCAGGGTCCAGCGGCCCGCAGTCAGCTCCAGCACCTCGAGGGTCTGCTCGGCCGGGTCCACCAGCCAGGCATGTGAGACACCGTGTTCCGCGTAGATGGGGAGCTTCTTCACGCGGTCGAAGCCGGCGGTGGAGGGCGAGAGCACCTCACACACCCAGTCGGGCGCGAGCTCGAAGAAGACGACGTCGGGCAGCTCGGGCATGCGCTCCCGGCGCCAGCCGGCCAGGTCAGGGACCAACACGTGCTCGCCGAAGTGGATCTCGGGCTCGTCGAGGATGACCCAGCCTCCGGGGCCCCCGCCGTCGCCCCAGCCCAAAGGAGGATCCAGGAGGCCGCCGAGGACGGAGGCACAGCGGGCGTGCACGGCCCGCGGCCGCGGCTGGAGGTCCAGCTGCCCGTCCACGAGCTGAGCGACCATGTTCTCTGGCGCCCGGAGCACATCCTCGTAGGTGGCGCGTTTTCTGGCGGGAGCAGCCATGGTTGGAACGTACCACACACGCAGCAAGGCGGGTCGGCCCCCGCTCCCGGTGCGCCGCCGTGTAGGCTCTGCGTGATGGAGGTCCCACCCAACACCCTGGTCGTCCTCGCGCTGGATCCGGCGGACTACGTCCTCACGCTCCTCGGTGCGGAGGCCGCCACGGACATGACGGCCGGTTTCTCGGGCGAGGTCGCCACGCGAGCCGACCAGCGCGTCGTGCTGCGCTTCTCGGCCGCAGCGGCGGAAGCGTCGACTGTCCCCAGCGCATCGAGCGAGGCCCCACCGTGGGGCGACGTCACGGTGACGGTGGTCGACCAAGCGCTGGCCTTGCCGGATGCGCTGTTCTTGCTCACGGTGCTGCTGCTCACCGAACACCACCAGGACGCCTTCCTGCACCGCGCGCACCCGTGGGCGTACGTAGACGCCCGCACGCAGCGTCGCTTCGAGCTGCCCCACCCACCACGCATCGAGACCTCGCAGGCGCTGCTCGGGAGCGTGCCCGTGCCCACGCGCGTCCGCCTGCTGATCGAGGCGTGCGAGCTCGCGGTGCCCGTCTGGACCGCCTGGGCCAAGGGTGCCGACCTCACCTACTTCGATGGCGTCATGGCCATGTCGTCGGTGCCTAGGAAGCTCGCCGAGTCCACCATCGCCGCGGTGCACACCTGGCTCGAGGACGGTGACCCCAAGCCCCTCACAGCGTGGTCGGGCGAGTACCGCAGCCTCCACTGGCCCATGCTCGAGGACAATTGGTCCGTCCCGCCCAACGTCTATTACGGCCTCTTCGCGCCCTGCAACCTGGTGGACTGCGCGCTCGAGGACGGGAGCCTCACCGCCGCGCTCACGTGCGTCCAGCAAGCCACGGCGGCGCGGGCCACCAACGCGCAAGACCAATTCTTGGGCGAGCCGTTTCGGAAGGCGTTCTTCCTGGCCTGGTGGCGGGCCTGCCTGCAGGTGTTGTGCGCGGGCTGAGGCGCTGCTGACGCCTGCCGAAGCTCAGCCCGGGTCGGCGCCGCCGTCCACACCGCCATCGTCCACAGCCCCATCTTGGCCACCGTCGGTGGGGCCGGGGTCCACGGGCTCGCAGTAGTCGTAGCCGGGTGTCTCGGTGGGGCGCAGCACGGCATAGCCGGGAGGGCACTCGTCGGCGCAGTCGTCGTAGCCGCTGCCGGTGTGCACCTGCGTGCCGGGGCAAGGGGGCGGAGCCATGAGGTTGCCCGTGGTGGCGCCACCGCCACACGCGGTGATGGTGATGCTGGCGACGCCCAGGCTGGCGGTGAGGAGCGGGCGCGCGACGGTGGAGTCCCATGCGGCAAGCTTAGCGGTCGGCTGTCCGTCTGCCAGCGGCAGAGCCCTTCGCGCCACGGGGTGATGCTTCGCGGCTCCGTTCATCCGCGCCTCGGCGAACCACACCTCTCGGGCCGGCCATCCTTCTGTCTGATTGGGCGCGCTGCACCGAGTCGCTATGGCGGGTGGAAACTCGAGTACCCCATGTCGAACAATCATGTTAGCTGTAGGCACCGCGACGTTTCCCATGTCGCAGACCAAACCCGAGGAGGAGGAATAAGATGACGTTTCGACTTGGTAGCGCTGCGACGCTCTTGGCTCTGGGCGCGTTCGTGGGGGGATGCGGCGACGATCCCAGCCCAGCCGACGCCGGCCCCGATGGCTCCACCCCGGACGCCACCATGCAGGACTTCGGCGTGGGGGACCATTGCACCACCGTTGGGTCGACACGGCCTTGCGGCACGGATGTGGGTGCCTGCACTCCGGGTACGCAGACGTGCGGAAGCGACATGACGTTCGGTGAGTGCGATGGGGCCGTGGGGCCGCGCACGGAGACCTGCAACGGCATGGACGACGACTGCGATGGCACCGACGACAACGTGGCGGGGGCGGGGGCAGCCTGTGGAACCGACGAGGGCGAGTGCTCCATGGGCGCCATGGCGTGCGTAGGCACCGAGTTGGTGTGCACGGGTGGCGTCACGGAGACCACGGAGACCTGCAACAACCTGGATGACGACTGCGATGGCACCATCGACAACGGTGTCCGCACCAGCTTCTGGCTGGACGCCGACAACGACACCTTCGGCGACTCCAACGTGATGATGGCCGCATGTTCGCAGCCGGTTGGCTATGTGACCAACGACAGCGACTGCAACGATGCGTGTACGGGTTGCTTCCCCGGCGGGACCGAGGTGTGCGACGGCAACAACAACGACTGCGACGCCTCGGTGGACGAAGGCGTCGCGACGACCTACTACCAGGACGCCGACTCGGACTCCCGCGGCAACCCCAACATGTCGATGACCGCGTGCTCCGCGCCGCTGGGCTACGTGACCAACACGAACGACTGCAACGACATGTGCAACCTCTGCTGGACGGGCAACCCCGAGGTCTGTGACGGTCTCGACAACAACTGCGTCGGTGGCGTGGATGAGGGCGTTCTGACCACGTTCTATCGTGACGCGGACATGGACTCGCGCGGCAACCCCGCCATGTCGATGATGGCGTGCACGGCACCCTCGGGATACGTGAACAACAGCGACGACTGCAACGACGCGTGCAACACCTGCTGGACGGGTAACGCCGAGTCTTGTGACGCGTTGGACAACAACTGCAGCGGCGTCCTCGACGAGGGCTTCGCGTGCATCCAGGGCAGCGCTCAGCCCTGCACCACCACCTGCGGCACCACAGGGACCGGCTCCTGCACGGCAGCATGCCTTCTCCCGGGTCCTGCTGTTTGCACGCCTCCCGCCGAGACCTGCAACAGCATCGACGAGGACTGCGACACGGTGGTCGATGAAGGGGTGATCGCGCGGACCACGCCGGGCCCGACGTTGGTGCTGGGCAATGACGCCAAGCTCGCGAACATCGCGGCAGGGTATGTAGCTGTTCGACGCGTGGCGGCCACCACCGAGGCTTACCGCGTGGACACCGCAGGTGAGGTTCGCGGGACGCCCGATGCCTTTGTCACGCTCGAAGCATCGAACGTCGTCTCCGTCGACATCGACCGCCTCTCGGACACACAGTGGGGAGTCGCGAGCACCATCAACGGCACTGGTGTTCAGCACCGGCTGCTGGGGCTGGATGGCAGCGGCAACCCGACCGTCACCCATTCACGTCTGGTCGCGGACACGAGCGCCAATGGCGTCTCGCGGGTCGCCAACAACAGCACGGCAGCTGGGATGGTGATCTACGCGTCCGGCGCCGTGGTGCGAACCGCCGTCATGGTGGCCCTCGGAAACAACACGGCCACGAGCGGAACGACGCTGCCCGGGACCCAGCATCGGCCAGAACTCGGCATGGACGTTGCCCCTGCGGGCGGCACCAACTTCGTGATCACGTGGGTGCAGGGGACCACCCCGCAAGTCCATGTCGCACTCCTGAGCGGAACCACCGTCACGAGCAACGCCGCAGTGGGCGCGGGCAGCAACCCGAGCTTGGTACGAGACGCCAGCGGGAACTTCGGCTTGGTGTACACGGGAAGCGACAATCTCCCACGGTTCCACCACCTCACCCCCACCCTCACATGTTTGGAGGGGGGCGGCGCTCGAACCACGTGCGCGCAAACCCTCGGGGCGCTCACCGTCAACGCCCCAGCGGGTGGCTTCGTGAGCCACCGCACCCTGGACATCGCAGCGGATGGCAACACGTTCTGGGTCAGCGCGCGGGTGTCCAGTGGTGAGCAGCTGTTCCGCGTGAGTCGACTGACCACCCACGACAGCGTTTTCCGCGCCATCAACGCTACCGTATGGATGAGCGTGGGCGCACAGGGTGGCCGTCCGCTCGTGCCGCGAGGCAGCACCGGGTACTCACACGACACCTACGGCTGTCCATAAACTCCCGCGCAAGTCACCGTCGAACATGTGTAGCAAGGCCGGCCCGGTAACCTGACGGGGGCCGGCCTCACGCATTCCGTCCATCAAGCCGGCGGTAAGGAGCGGGCGAGCGCGACGGTGTGATGCCATCCAGGGAGCTTCGCGTTGGGTTGCTCGTCTGCCAGCGGTGAGCGCGAGGCTCAACCGCAAGTCTCGAGGCGGCGCTGCAGGAGCGCCCGCTCGGCGTGGCTCGGCGCGTTCTCGGCCGCGCGCTCGAGGTAGCTGCGCGCCTGCTGGATGTGTCCAGCGCGCCGGAAGAGGTCCCCCACCACCGCGTCCCACAGGTAGTAGCCGGCGAGTCCCGGGGGGAGCCGCACGTCGCGCAGCGCATCGAGACCAGCCTGTGGGCCGTGCGCCTCGGCCAGCGCCACGGCGCGGTTGAGCGCGTTGAGCGGCGAAGGCGCGACGCGGTCGAGCAGTCCGTACAGCTCGGCGATCTCGTCGAAGCGTGTCGCCGCGAACGACGGCGCGAGCACGTGCTCTGCGGCGATGGCGGCCTCGACGTGGTAGCGGCTCGTGGTGGCCGCGTCGGTGCAGGTGGTGAGGAGGCGCAGCCCTTGATGCACGTGCCTCTGGTCCCAGCACCCACGGTCCTGCTCGGCCATGGTGAGGATCTCACCGGTGGCGTCCACGCGCGTGGCGAAGCGCGCCGTGTGGAGGTGGAACAGCGCCACCAGGGCCCGCGAAGACGGCACGTCGCAGGCCTCGTGCGCCAGCAGCAGGTACCCGAGACGTAGGGCCTCCTCGCACAGCTCCCCGCGCAGCAGCGCGTCGCCGCGGGACGCGCTGTAGCCCTCGTTGAAGAGCAGGTACAAGACGGCCTGCACTGTCCCGAGGCGCGCGGCGACGTCGGGCGGGGTGTCGAGGTCGATCCCGCGGGCGGCGAGCGCGTCGCGGGCACGTGACAGCCGCTTGTAGACGTTGGCCTCGCTCGTGAAGAGCCGCAGCGCGATCTCGTCCACGCGGAACCCGCAGAGCACCTTCAGCGCCAGCACCAGCTGCGACTCCACCGGCAGCGAGGGGTCGCAGCATACGAAGAGCACGCGGAGCTGGTCGTCGGGCAGCTCCGTGGGCAGCGCGGTCTCCGTGGGCTCCACGTCGGGGCCGGGCTCGGCCGCCCCACGGACCAGCGCACGCGCGAGGGCGCCGTTGCGGCGCACCCGATCGGCGAGCGTGTTGGAAGCCACGCGGTACAGCCACGCCGAGGGCTCATCGGGGATACCCTTCAGCGACCACGCCGTGAGCGCCACCATCAGCGCCTCTTGGACCGCGTCTTCGGCGTCTTCGAGGTGCAGCAGGCGAAACTTGCGCGCGAGCGCCGCCACGAGCCGGCCCGACTCGTGACGGAAGTAGTGGGCGACCAGCCCCTCGGGCCCAGCGCTCACGCGGGGTGCCTAGAAGCCCGCCAGCTCGCGGATCTCGATGTTGTAGCCTGGCATGTGCACCATGGGACACGCCCGCGCGACCTCGATGGCCTGCTCGTAGCTAGCGGCGGCGATGATGGAGAAGCCGCCCACGACCTCCTTCGATTCGATGAAAGCCCCATCGATGACGACGCCCCCGGCGAGCTGCTTGCCACCCGGCTTGAGGCCGTCGCCCACGTCCACCACCTGCTCCTTGAACTTCTCCTTCCAGCCGGACCACGCCGCGAGCATGGCCTGCATCTGGTCGGGCGAGGGCGGCTCCCCGGGGCCAGCGGTGAAGGGGGTGCGGTAGATGAGGAGGTACTTCTGCGTGGTCATGGCTCGGTCCTTCGGTTCTAGTGTGTGTGTGGAGCGCCAATTTGGCGGCTCTCCTTCTTCGTCGAACGACGCGCCGCGAGTTGGACACACCCCGTGATTTTTTCGCCGAGCGGCGCCAGAGCACGCGTCGGTCGACGCAGCATACACACTGGACCACCGAGCACGGTCGAAGCCCCGCTCCGTGCGCGCTATGCTCGGCCCGCCATGGCTCGCCTCGTCACCACCACCTGCCCCAAGTGCGGCGCCCACGTCCCGGTCGAGCCCGGAGCGGACCGCGCCACCTGTGGCTACTGCCAGACCGTCTCGATCTTGAAGACGGCGCCGCCCGCCCACGCTGCGGCCACCACGGGGAGCGCGGGCTGGCTGCTGCCCCTCATCGGAGTGGGCGTGCTCGTGGCCGCCGGCGGTGTCGCCGCGGTCACCATGATGCTCAGGGTGGAGTCTGCACCCGCCCCGGTGGTGAGCGTGGCCCCGGCCGTCGCGCCGCCCGTCGTGGCCGAGGCGCCCGAGCCCGCCGAGGTGGAGCCACCGACGCCGCCCCCCGCGCCGCCGCTGCGCATGCGCAGTGAAGCGCCTTTCTTCGCGGTGGACCTCGACGGCGACGGCGCGAGCGAGCTGGTCGCGCCGGTGTCGCAAGAGCAGGCCTCGCTCGTGGCCGTGTTCGACGCGCGCACCGGCGCCGAGCGCGTGCGCACGCCGGAGCTGCCGGCCGCCGAGCTGCTGGCGGTCGCCGGCACCAGCGTGAAGCGGCTGGTGGTCACCACGCGGCTCGGGCAGCTGCACGCCTACGACCTCGTGAGCGGCGCCGAGCAGTGGACCAGCGCGCTGGCCGACACCGTGCTCGCGGTGTGCACCACCCGCGAAGGCGAGCTGCACGTGGCCACCGCCGACCAGCGCCAGCTCCTGCTGGACCTCACCACGGGTCGGCAGTCCGAGACCCGCGCGGCGTGCACCCCCGTGCTGGCGCGCTCGATGAGCGGCGAGGACCCGCGCGACCGCCACGACTACGGCGCCCCGCTCGGCGTGGAGGCCTACCGCTGCGGCTCGGGGCGCGTCATGGGCAGCGCCAACTACACCGTGCCGGACGCATGTCGCAGCAAGATCCCGAGCAACCTCGACGGCATGGTGGCCCACCGCATCTGGAAGCACGGCGCGGGCTGGCTGGTGTTCGGCGTGCGCGTGCCCGGGCGCTACGTGCCCAAGCTCGCCTACCTCGAGCGCGGCCGCGTGGTCTGGTCGCTCGACGTGCCGGTCGCCAACCCACTCGACGCCGAGCAGGGCAGCTCGCGGTCGGCCGCGCTGGCGGGCACCACGCTGGCGGTGCTCTACGCCACGGAGTCGGACCACAAGGAGTGGATCGCCGCGTTCGACGTCACCGACGGCCGGCGCGTCTTCACGCAGGAGCTCGTGGGCTGCGACCGGCACAGCGGGTTCGTCGCCACCGAGGACGCGTTCGTGGTGCGCTGCGACACCCAGCTGCGGGTGCTCGGCGTGGCGGACGGCGCGCTGCGCACCACCATCGGCGAGTAGCGGCCGAGCCTCAGGCCCAGCCCGACGCCTCGGGACCCACCCGCATCGGGGCATACCGGCGCAGCGCGTCCACCTGCACGAACGTGCGCTCGCCGGGCCGCGCGTCGTCGAGCACGAGCGCCGTCAGGCGTCCGCCGAACACGCAGCCCGTGTCCAAGCTGAAGACCTCCACCCCGTGTGGCCGCTGCGTGCAGACGGGATCTGTCAGGCTGAGCACCGCGTGGCCGTGCGCCACCGACACCGGCCCATCGTAGGCGTCGATCCAGAAGCGGCTCGGCGAGGCGCGGCGCTCCTGCTGCTCGAGCGAGAGCATGTCGCCGTCGTCGTCCAGGTAGCGCAGGCGCACCATCGCGCGCCGCGGCTGGTCGGCGAGCGGCCTGCCGGGCAAGAGCCCCGCGTGCACGGCCACGAAGCCCTCCGTGAGCGGCAGCACGTGCGGCAGCGCCTCGAGCCAGCGCCAGTCCTCGTCGGACAGCGCCTCGTGCTGCTGCATGCGCTGGGGCTCGAACGAACGCATGGGGTGGCGATAGCCCGGGTCCGCCTCCCGCTTCAGCCGGTGCGAACGAAAGCGCAGGTGCGTCTCCTCGTGGTTGCCCACCACCGACTCCGCCCCCAGCTCGCGCGCGAACTGCACACAGCCCACGGGATCGGGCCCGCGGTCCAGCAGGTCACCCAGCAGGACCAGACGGTCGGACGCCCCATCGAACGAACAGCGCACCAGCAGGGCACGCAGCTCGTCCAGGCAGCCGTGGACGTCGCCGATCACGAGGGTACGCATCGCGCTATCCTGTGGACGGGACACGAAATTGGCACCCCCGAAGAGCACGAATCTCGTGGCCCAGCCCCCTTCACGCGAGCAGGGCTCGGGCCGCTTCACACACCGGCATCACCTCGATGTCCTGGCCGAGCGGGAAGCGCTCCTCGCCCGGATAGACCACGATCCTCCGTTCGGGCGCTAGGTCCGCGCACGCCAAGTGGAACCCCTTGGTCAGGCTGGGCGCGAGGCTGCGCTTCACCTCGAAGGCCCACGTCGCGCCGCCGGGCAGCTCCAGGAGCAGGTCGATCTCGGCCCCCGCCGCCGTGCGGTAGAAGTGCGGGCGAGTCCCGTCGGGGGCCGCGGCGATCAGCGTCTCGATCACGAAGCCCTCCCAGCTGGCGCCGGCCACGGGGTGCCCGAGCACCTCTTCCGCCGTGGAGAGCCCGAGCAGCGCATGCGCCAGCCCGCTGTCCCGCACGTAGACCTTGGGCGACTTCACCAGGCGCTTGCCCACGTTCGCGTGCCACGGCTCGAGGCGGCGCACCAAGAGCAGGTCCACCAAGAGGTCCAAGTACGACGCCACGGTCTTGCCATCCACGCCCAGCGACCGAGCGAACGCCGACGCGTTCAGCAGGGCCCCTTGGTGGTGCGCCAGCATCGTCCAGAAGCGGCGCAGGGTCTCCGCGGCGATGCGCGGTCCCAGCATGGGCACGTCGCGTTCGAGGTACGTGCGGATGAAGTCACGGCGCCACCGAGCGCTCCGGGCGTCGCTGGTGGCCAAGAAGCTCTCGGGAAAGCCACCTCGCACCCAGAGCCGTTCGAGCTCCGGGGCACCGACCTCGAGCCCATCGAGCGGGCCCAGCTCGAGGTAGCTGATGCGCCCCGCGAGGCTCTCGCCCGACTGCTGCAGGAGGTCCATGGACGCCGAGCCCAACAGCAGAAAGCGTCCGGTGCGATTCCCTCGGCGGCGGCCCTGGTCGATCAGCCCGCGCAGCTCCTGGAACAGCCCCGGGAGCCGATGCACCTCGTCCAGGATCACGAGCTGGTCCTCGTGGCGCGAGAGGTACAGCACGGGGTCCGCCAGCTTGGCGCGGTCGGCCGCGGACTCGAGATCCAGATAGGCCGAGGGTCGCTGCTCCGCGATGGCCAGCGCGAGCGTGGTCTTCCCCACCTGCCGCGGGCCGAGCAGGGCGACGGCGGGCGTGGAACCTAGTAGTTCCGCCAGGATAGCGCTCGCGCGGCGGCCAATCATCCTTGCATTTTGGGAGTGTCACTCCAGAATTGCAAGGAACGATGGGACCGCAAAGTCCCAGATGATGCATGCCATGCTTGTGGGCCGTGCGCGTGTCGTGCCAGGCTCGTGGCTTCCCAGTCACAGGCGCAGACCTGTGTCGGCCTCGCCTGCCGGTCCCAACGCGGCGCTCCATGACAGCATCTTCCTCTGCCGAGAGCCGCTCTCGGACTTTCTGGACCGACGCTCTCATCGACGTCCTCCAGCACCCTGCGGATGCGTCCCGCCACATCAGTGCGGCCAGTTTGCTCGAGTCGCTGGCGTGCCCCTCGAGGCAAGCTGCGTTGGAAGCGATGCTGCTCGACCGACGACGTGAGCTGTGGGTTCGCAGGAGCATCGTGCGCGCGATGGTCCGCACTTCGATTCCGGTGACGGATCAAGGGCTCGGCCGGGTGTTGGAGGAGTTCGCTGAGGACCTCGCAGTCCCGTGGCCGGACCCCAGCCATCCCCTGACCGCCGAGCCCTTCGGCAACGTCCACAGCATCGCTGAGGTGGTCGCCCTGGCAACGTCCGCGAGTCAACGAGACGCTGCCCTCCGCTTCCTGGCCTCGCTCAATGCGTCGGTCACCCGAGAGCTGCTGCTCTGGGACCGCCACTGCTTGCATCGCTTGGATGCGGCCGCACGTGACGTGGTCCATCACCGAAGCATCGCACTAGGCGTGTTCGTCGAGGCCAGCCCGTCCGCAGGCGTCATTGGACGCGTGAGCCCTGCGCCACCTCCCGATTTCCAGACCCTGCCCGAAGCGGAACTCGCAAGGTTCCTGCACCCCATGTACCCGGCGGAAATTCACCGGCCGATGTTCGTGTGGGCTCTGGAATCCCCACTGCCCGAGTTCCAGTACGGTGGGCTCTTCGGCCTGATCCAGCTCGACGACGAGCGACTCGACCCCGCATGGGTCCAGCGGTTCCTCGCCTCGGACGAGCCACTCCTTCGTCTCGTGGCGCTCGGGGCGGCGGCCCGCGGCGGCGATCTAGGCGCCATCGAGGAGCTGAAGCAGGCCGTGTACGACGCGCCGCACGTCGTGCTCCGCGCACAGGCCCTGCGCAGCCTGCGCCGCGCGTCACCGCTGCCCCGTGACTACGTCGGCACCTGCATCAGCGCGCTGCAACAGGACGTCGAGAACTTCGAGGGCTTCTGGTACGCCCCCGCCACGTCGGAGGCCGCTCTCGGTCTCGCGCGACACCCCGAGCTCGCGGAGTCCACGTCGCTCGCGGCGCTGGTGGATGCAGGCCTGAACCTCACGAACGACGAGGCCTGGTTTGCAGTCGAGGCTTCGATTCGGTCGTGGCTCGATCACAAGAGAGCGGCCATCAATCCCGTCTGGTACCCGATGTACCTGAAGGCGGGCGGCACGGAGGTCGGCTCACCAACCACTTGGAGGCCCAACGAGTGATCGGCTGCCGCATGACAGGCGATCCCCGGGTGGGCGTCAGCGGTCAGCGCAGCGGCACGGTCTGCACGTTGCCCCCGAACGCCGTGGCGACCTCCGCCGTGTTCTGGGAGAACGTCTGCGTACAGCCGCACTGGTTGCAGATCACCAGCGTGACGTTCCAATAGATCTTCAGGTCCTGGACCGCGCGCATGCCGAGCACCGACGCGCCCTTGGCGATGTCGATCAGCATGTTGGGGACGAACACCAGGTTCTGGTTCCCGCAGTGCGGGCAGGGTCGCGGAGCAGTGGACATGAGTCGCTTCGGCTTTCTGCCGCGCGTCGGCGGCGTTCGGAGCGCCCCCGGGAGAGGCACGAATCAGGCTACCTGATGGCGGTGTCCGAGTGCGATGCTCGGGCATGCCGCGTTTCACCGTGCAACTCGCCACCATCGGAGACGCGGGGCCCATCGAACTCTTCCCCGACCCTACCGAGGTCTTCGCGGAATGGACCGGCGAGCTCGCCGCGCGCCTGTTTCCCGTGGCGCGCTTCGACCTCGGGCTCGGCGGGGACGGTTCGTCCGGGACGGGCGTGTTCCTCTACTACGAGGACGTGGCCTGCACGTTCCTCGAGTGGACGTGGGACAACGGCCGCATCGTGAGCCTCCATCCGGCTTGGCGTGACCTGCGTCCGCTGCGCGAGATCGCTTCGCGTGAATTCCTCGCCCGTCGCGCCGGCCTCAGAACTCGTACTCTTGCTCGAGCGCGCACACCGCCAGGTTCCACTTCTTCACCTGCGAGAGCTGGTGCTCCACCTCGCGCTGGAAGTACGGCTTGATGTGGTAGAGCAGCGTGGGGATGTCCTCGGCGCGGTCGAGCTTGCGCATCTCCTCGTCGAGACTCTTGGGGGTGTGGTGCCCGCTCACGCTCGCGAGCGCGGCGTTGTCGTTGGGGAACGACACCTCCATCAGCAGCGCGTCCAGGCGCTTGCGCGCAGCCAGCACCTCCCAGAGGCGCTCGGTGGGCCCGGTGTCGCCGCTGTAGGCGATGGAGCGCTTGCTGTCCGACACGATGAACGCCGCCGTGTCGATGGTGTGGCTCACGTGCACCGGCAGCACGTCCTTGCCCGCCACCTGCACGGTCTGCTCGGGCTCCACCTCGCGGTAGACGATGGTCATGCCCGTCTTGCCGGCGGGGATCTTCGAGAAGTCCGGCCACAAGAGGTCGTTGAAGAAGTGCTTTCGCAGCACATCGAGCGTGCTGCGCAGGCCCACGATCTCGAGCGGCGGCCCCCCCTGCTGACAGCGGTTGTCGGCGATGGTGGCCAGGTCGCGCACGTGGTCCATGTGCGCATGGCTGATGAGCACGGCCTGCACCTTGTGCTGGTCCGGTAGCTCGAGCGCGCTGGTGAGCGCCCCCGCGTCGATGGCGAGGGTGTCGTCCACCAGGAAGCTGGACGTCCGATGCCGAGGCGTCTCGCCCCCGTGGCAGCCGAGCACCCTTATTTTCACGAGGTCCTCATGCTTTGCTTCGGCTCTGCAGGAACTCCAGGAACTCGTGGAGCCGCATCACGTTGGGGATCCGGAAGCCGGTGTCCTCGACCTCGACGATACCAAGCCGCGCCATGCGTTGCAGCACGCCGCGCACGTCTTCGGGGGCCACGCCCACCTGCTGGGCCAGCGTGTCCTCGTCGGTCAGCACGCGCACGGTGCCGTCCTCCAGCACCAGGCCGCTCTCGGCGGCGCGCTCGAGCCCCAGGATGACGCGCGCCTTCGGGTCCTTCTGCATCAGCACGCCCACCAGGCCGTTGGCCTCGTCGAGGCGCTTCGCCAGGCGCTGAATCATGCGCACCGCGATCTCGGCGTTACCGCGCAGCATGGCCTCGAACATCTTCGCGTCGATGACGAGGACGGCCGTCTCTTCCACGCACTCGGCGCTGGCGGTGCGCGGCTTGTTGTTCAGCAGGGCCATCTCGCCGAAGAAGTCGCCGGCCTCGATGAACGCCAGCGTCTTCTCGCGACCGTTGACCTCCTTGAACACGCGCACGCGCCCCGAGCGAAGCACGTACATCGTCTCGGCGGCGTCACCGTCGCGGAACAGGATCTCGCCGCTCGGGAAGACGCGGCCGACTCGATCGAAGAGCTTGTCCTCGGACATGTTCGCTACGCTAGCAAGTCTCTGGGCGAACTCCCAAGTTCACGGCGAACGGGGGTGGGCGCGTGCTCAGCTGTTCGCTGGTGGCGGGCGCCGCTCGCGGGTCGAGGCGGAGGTGCAGCCTCAGGAGGCGCAGGTCGCTCGGGGTGTCCACGTCGTACCAGGGGGCGAGGCGCTGCGCGGGGCGATCTGGGTTGGCGCGCACGGTGTCGGTCAGCGCGTGTCGTGTGCCCATGCGGACGGCGTCGAAGGAGGGTGCCGAGTGGCGCGCGCCCACCAGGAAGTAGCCGCCATCTGCGGCGGGGCCCAGGCACCAGAGCGCGCTCGTCGTCGCTCGCGCGGGGCCAGCCGAGGTTGCGTCTGCGGTGTCAGGCGGAGCCCGCAGCGCCTCACGGGCAGTGAGGAGGATGCGCAGCGGGAGGGTGGGGACGTCGGTGCCCAGCACCAGTGCCGCGCCGCAGCGGGCGATGCCCATGGAGAGCGCGTGACTCATGCGGTCGCCCAGGGTCTCGCCTTGTTGCGGGACGAGGCCCATGCCCCAGCGCTCCGCGCGCTCTCGCAGCTGCGGGCCCGGCTGCGCCTCGGCGCTGTACAGCGCGAGCTCCACGTCCGGGTGCAGGGCGCGCAGCTGCTGGGTGGTAGCCGCCACGTCATCCAGGAATGCCTCGTACAGGGCGCACGCCCCCTCGGCGCCCAGCGCGGGAATGAGCCGCGTCTTGGTCTGGCCCGCCACCGGCTCGCGCGCGAAGAGCGCCACGAGCAAGCTCATGGCGGTGCGTGCCCGCGGGCGGCGCCGGGCAGGGCGTAGCGGCCGAGCAGCAGCAGGATCTTGTAGCTGGCGCCCAGCGTCCCGCGCACGGTGCCGCTCACTTTGGACGTGCCCACGCGCGGGCGGTAGCGCACGGGGACCTCCACGTGCCGCAGGCCGCGCTGGGCGGCCTTGATCTGCATCTCCACGGTCCAGCCGTAGTTGCGGTCCACCATGTTCAGCTGCGCGAGCGCGTCCCAGCGGATGGCGCGGAAGGGGCCGAGGTCCGTGTAGCGCGCGCCATACAGCGTGCGCAGCGCCACGCACGCCACGCGGTTGCCCACACGCTGTTGCGGCGTCAGCGCGCCATGCGTGGCCCCGGCCACGCGCGAGCCCAGCACCAGGTCAGCCTCGCCCCGCAGCAACGGCGCCAGCAAGAGGCCCAGCTGCGTGGCGTCGTCGGCGTGGTCGCCGTCCAGGAACACCACCACGTCGGGCGGGTCGGCGCGCAGGTGCTCGAGTGCGGCGAGGCAAGCGGCGCCGTACCCGCGCTCGGGCTGGTGCACCACCTCGGCATCGTGCGCGCGCGCCACCTCGGCGGTGCGGTCGGTGGAGCCGTTGTCCGCCACCACCACGCGCCGCACCAGGTCCCGCGGGATGTCGCCGAGCACCAGCGGCAGCGCAGCCTCTTCGTTCAGCGCCGGGATGACCACGTCCACGCGCATGGCTGAGCGCTACGGCGTGGGCCCGGCGTCGGTGGTGGGCGCGGGGGGCGGCGGTCCGGCGTCCGGCGTGGCCGCGCGCCGCGCCGCGCGTGCTGCCGCGGCGGCTTCGCTGGCGGTGCGTCGCTCGCGCGCGGCCTCGAGCGCGCGCATCACGGTGGGCGACGTGCGCAGGCCGTCCAGCTCGAGGTCCGGCTGGAGCGCCAAGGCCGCGTCGAAGGCGTCGATGGCGAGGTCCGTGCGGTCCAGCGCCACGTACGCGGTGCCCAGCTCGCGGTGGATGCTGAGCGCCTGCGACGCCGTGACCGACGCCGAGCCCAGCAGCCGGCTGCCCAGCACCACGGCCTCGGTGAAGCGCCCGCGCCGCACGTGGTCGCGCAGCACCGGCAGCTGCTCCTCGATGGCGGCCTGCTGCTCGCGCTGGGCTCCGTCGCTGGGCGCAGCGCCCGTGCTGGCTTCCACCAAGCGGCGCCCCTCGTCACTCAGCAGCAGGTCCGGCAGCGGCACCAGCACCACCTGCCCGCGCGTGAGGCGGCTGCCGCGGATGCCGTTGAAGCGCCGCAGCCGGCGCGTGCCCGCCACGCTGTCCGGGTAGTACAGCCGCGCCACGCGCGTGACGCTGTCGCCCTGCCCCGTGATGTGCCGCAGTGGGTAGGGGATGAGCAGCTCCGCGCCCTCGGCCGGCTGCGCGTCCGTGGCGTTGCGGTTGGACTCGATGATCACGAACGAGCGCCGCGCGTCACCATAGTAGCGGTCGGCGATCTGCTGCCAGGTCTCGCCGGCCGCCACGGTGTGGTAGCGGACCCACGGGATGTGCAGGCGCATGCCCACCACGATGGCGGAGCCGCCCTGTGTGGTGAGGCCGTTCTCGGTCACCAACACCGACTCGCGGCGCGGGTCCCCGTAGTAGCGCTGCGCGATGGAAGCCAGCGTGTCGCCGGGCCGCACCACGTGCGCGAAGAGGTCGTCGGCCTGCGCGGACCGCGCGCTGAACAGGACGCCAGAGAGCGCGAGCGCAGCCATCAGCACCCAACGGGGGACAGCGCGGGTCATGGCGTCTCCTCGACGTCAGCCTCGACCTCGACCTCAGCCTCGGCCTCGTCTGCCTGGTCTTCGGGCAGCGCGCCCTCGGCACCCGCACCCACGGGCGGCGGGCTGCCTTCCCCGAGCGGGGCTGCGCCGCCACCCACCGACGCATGGCGGGGTGTCATCACGATGTCGAGCCACTCGGTCTGCCCGGTCTGCACGCGCACCTCGCGCTCCACCTCGGTGTAGTACGGGTTGGTGAAGCGCAGGTAGTGCAGCCCCGGAGAGAGCGTGATGGCGCGCGCCGTGGGCGTGGTGACCGCCAGCTCACCGTCCACGTAGACCTCGGCCCACGGGTCCACCACCACGCGGATGGCGCCGTTCCGCGCTGCGTCGTTGTTGCTGGCGCGCAGCATGGGGGCCGGGTCGCCGTCGCCCGAAGCGCTGCCCGCCTGGATGGCGGCACCTCCGCCCAGCACGCCCAGCAGCAGCGCGGCGTTGAGCAGCCCCACGTCGCGCAGCAGCGAGGGGTCCGACGAGCGCCGCCGGATGTTGCGGGGCCCGGCCGCCTCGAGCACGCGCTCGGCCTCGTCGTCGGTCAGGAACCCCACGTCGCGCAGGTACATGACCAGCTTGGCGCTGTAGTTGATGGGCACGCGCGGCGCGAGGAACTCCACCAGGTCGTCGATGAGCGCCTGCGTGCTGGGGTACCGGCTGGCCGGCATCTTCTCCATGCAGCGCGCCATGATGCGCTCGAGCTGGCGCGGCACCTTGGGGTTGAGCTTGCGCGGGGGCGTGAAGCGGTCGAGCCGGATCTTCTGCATCACGGTGCGCGACTCGTCCTCCACGAACGGCTTCTGCCCGGTGACCATCTGGTAGAGCACGATGCCCACCGAGAAGATGTCGCTGCGGAAGTCGAGCTTGTCGCCCAGGATCTGCTCGGGGCTCATGTAGCTGGGCGTGCCGAGGCCAGTGCCCGTCTCGGTCAGGTCGCTCAGCTTGTCATCGCGCGCGATGCCGAAGTCCATGAGCTTCACTTCGCCCTGGTGGCTCAGCATGATGTTCGCGGGCTTGATGTCGCGGTGGATGATCCCGCGGAAGTGCGCGTAGTCGAGCGCGCGCGCGATCTGCAGCGCCACGATGGCGGCCTCTTCCGCCGGCAGCACGGGCGACAGCTCCAGCAGGTCGTACAGGTCGATGCCCTGCACGTACTCCATGACGATGTACATGGAGTTGCCGTCCTTCACGAAGTCGACGACGTGAAGGATGTTCTCGTGCTGCAGGGACGCCATGAAGTGCGCCTCGCGCTCGAAGCGCACGGCGAACTGGCTGTCCATGGCGATGGTCGACTTGAGCGCCTTGATGGCGACGAGGCGGCCGAGCGGCTCCTGGATGGCCTTGTAGACCACCGCCATGCCGCCGGCACCCACCTCGCTGAGCACCCGGTAGTTGCCAATGCGGTCGGACATGAAGAGGGGGGATGCTATCAAGCACGCCGCCCCTGTCAACGAGGGCGCGGCGCAACCCCAAGTAATCCTCGCGGGTTACGGTTCATCGGTCGGCGCGTCAGCCCTTTTTCGAGTCCGCGCAACGCATCCGACCCAACGTTGAACGGAACCGCGAGCGGCGCGAGCTTCTCGGGGATGCACGAGGTGCTCGGGGACCATCGAGTGGCTGGAAGAGCAGCGGCAGTAGAAGGGGTTGAAGGGCGGCCTGCCGAGCGTTGCCGCGAGGGCCACCGGTTCAGGTGAACCTCCAGCGATGTCGTCGCCAAACCTCGTCCACGTTCACACCGCTCGCGATCGCATCACGGATCCGGTCCAGCGCCTTCGGGCTGTAGCGCTTCCACACCTGGCTCTTGATCTTGATCTCCCGGTAGCACTCTGGGTCGTCGCAGATCTCGAGGTCGATGATGAGCGCGGAGGTCCGCGGCCCGGTGAGACTGAGCTTCAAGGCGAGGTCATCACGTCCAAGGTTGAACTTGTCGAACAGGTTCACCTCCTGCTTGACGACAATGCCCTCGACGGCCTCACCGGCCTGCGCAATTCGGACTGGGATGGCTCCCTGCTTCGAGATCTTCATGGTCACCGGGATGCCAGCGCCGTCGGTCGACAGCTTGAGCTGCGCGACCTCGGGGAGAATCACGTCCCACGCGGCACCACGACGGCGCTTACCGATCACGGCGTGAAGCTCGGACTCGGCCACGCGCTGGGCCTCGTCGCGAGCGGCGGTCGCGAACGCGAGAATAGACCGTAGCTTCGCGGCAGCCTGCGCTCCCTTACGCTTTCCCTTCTTCAAGAGGTCATCGACCTCGGTGAGTTCGGCTGCGAGCAAGAGACTCAAGTCACGCGGCGGACGTGCAGAGATCGGCAGCACCCGGGACGCCATGCGGTCGGCGAGCGACTCCTTGAACGCAGACGTCAGCAGGCGGTCGAAGAGGGTTACCGACGACTGGGCGAGGACGTAGAGCACATCCTCGCTGATCTCCGCGTAAAAGTGTGCGGCAGTGTCCCGATGCGCATCGAGGATCGAGAGGGTGGCCCGCTCGTCCTTCGTGATCAGCCTCAGCTCCTCTTCGGCGACTGCGAGGCACTTGTCGAAGCCAAACGTGTATCGGGAGGCCTTGTCGTGGATGCGGCGCCCGCGCTGGAGGATCGCCGCCTTCAGCATCAGTTCGAAGGCGTGATGGAGCAGGATTGGGACCGCGTGCGCTCGGGCAGTATCGGTGGGACGGTTGAAGAGTTCGACCCCCAAGGTGAGAGAGTCAATCGACCTTTCGAGCATGGGCTGAACATCGCGGCGGAACTTGGGCATCTCGTGGGGTCTCCTGCGCTTCGATCAGTCTCACGCAGCCTCACCGCCGCTGGGAAGCTCCAATACGGACGCATCGAACGAGCCATTCGGTAGGGCGATCGGGCTCGCGATCTCGATGGCCTCATCGCTCACCTCGACGTTCAGCGAAGTCAGCGTGCTGCGAGCGTTCCGCAGCAGTAGGTCGAGCTTCTTCTGCGCCTTGCGGATCTCGTCGCTGATGCCGTCGACGTTCTTGCGGATGTTCTCGCTGTGCTTCTCCATCCTCTCAAGGCGCGTCAGCTCGTCTTCGATGCGCTTCTCGATCCCATGCAGGGCAGTGATGTCGCCTTCGTCGCCGACGGCCTTGGTGCGCGTGACGAGACCCACGCCGAGCAGCACCGCGGCGTGAAGGTAGGCATCCGTCGAAGGGTCCTGGTCATCCCACACGACGAGCACGTTGTTGCCATAGCGGGCGAAGCGCGGGAACAAGTCATTGGCGTGCGACCGCGCCATGACGAAGACGCCCGCACCCGCGTCGCGGTTCTTGCGGGCAGCATCCAGCTCATCAAGCGCCTTCTGAACGGAGTAGCTCGCGTCGCGCTTGGCCTCGAAGACCACGCCCGCACCCGCGAACGCGCTCTCCTGGGTGAAGCGCACGACGGCGTCACCCTTCTTGCTGCGGCCCATGCCGGACGTGGCACCGGTGGCGTCGAATACGCACGGTCCGCCCTGGGTCGCGCTGCGCACGAAGGCGATCACCGCGTCTTCGAACACCAGCCCACCGCGCGGGGTCTTCAGCTCCTGCGTGCGCTTGGTCTCGATGCGCACCAGCGCCTCCCGCACCTCCTTCTCGAACTGCACCTGCCGCTCCTCCTGACGCTTCACCAGGGCGAGCTGCGAGGTCGACTGCTCCAGCAGCAACCTCGACAGGCTGGCCTTCAGCATCGCCATCGGTGAGGCGGGGTCTTCGGGGTTCACGGCGGACAAGACTGCGCGGCGCGAGCGCTCCGTCTCGCGCACGAGGCGGCTGAGGAGGGACCGCTCGTCATTGACGTCGAGCGCGGCGAGGGCCGCCGAAAGCTGCTTCTGGCGATCCTCGTCGGCACCCTTCAGCTCCTCGCGCAGGCTCTTGAGGAAGCGCGCCACAGCGCCGTCATCCGCGAGTGGATCAAGCGCCCGCACCAGCTCGGCGTGGCCCTCGCCCATGACCATGCGGAGCTGCCCTTCGAGTACCTTCACGAGGCCGGTGCTATCCGTGGGTGAGAGCTTCTTGAAGAGCGGGCTGGTCTCGCCCACCTGCTTCGCCAGTGTCTCGGCGAGCACGCTGCCCTGAGAGCCAAGGAACTTCTGGAGCTGCTGGGCCAGGACACCCTGGTCGTCGACGAACGCCGACAGGCGCTGTGTGACCTGGCCATCCTGTGGGTCGAAGAAGCGCGTGAGCACCGCCCCGATCGTCTGCTGTTGCTGCTCGACGTAGACCTTGAGCTGCTTGTCGATATCGCCGAGGAGGGCCGCCCCCACGTCCTTCAGCTTCGACTCTTGGGCAGCCTGGTGAGCGTTGGAGAGCGCACGGAGGCCGATGGCCCACGCGTCGTGCGCGAGCTGGTCGCGCGCGGGCTCGTCGAGATCGCCGAACAGGGCGATGCTGTCCGGACGGCGATCGCGCAGGTCGAGGGCCACCTCCTCGGTGGCGAATAGAACGGAGACAGAGAGGGGCTCAAGGCGATTGCTGTTCTTCATAATGCCGGGCCCATTGCAGCCGGCGGGCCAAGTGGCTGGAACCCGTCCCGCGCGGTCAGGATCGGGTGTTTTTCAGGGATTCGGGCTCGCAGCGGTGACAAGTAATCTTGTTGTATCGCAAGTGTTCTTGTACATTCCGCAGGTGCGCAACGTCCTCGTCGCCTGGCTCGGCAAGACCGACCTCCGAGCGCCCACCGAGAGTGAGTCGGTGGGCCAGGGGCCGATCGCGCAAGCGCTCACCAGCAGAGACTTCGATGAGGCCCTCCTCCTCTCGGACTATGAGGACAGCCTCGTCCAGCCCTACCTCAAGTGGCTCAAGGGCCGCACGAGGACGCGCATCGAGATGCTGCCGCACAAGCTCTCGGGCCCGACCAACTTCGGCGAGATCTACGAGGCCGCCGTGCGCGGCGTGGAGCACGCCCTCGGCAAGACCAAGGACGTGCAGCTCTCCTTTCACCTGTCGCCCGGCACGCCCGCGATGGCGGCGGTTTGGATCATCCTCGGCAAGACCCGCTTCCCTGCCGAGCTCATCGAGTCGTCGCGAGAACATGGTGTCCGCACCGCCTCGGTGCCCTTCGACCTTTCGGCCGAGTTCCTGCCCGATCTGCTCCGAGAGCAGGACGAGCGCCTGAAACAAGTAGCCGCCGGCGCGCCGCCCGAGGCGCCCGGAGTTCGCGGACATCGTCCACAAGAGCCGCGTGATGAGTCGGCTCATCGAGCGCACCCGCCGCGTGGCTGTCCGCAGCGTGCCGGTGCTCATCGAGGGCGAGTCGGGCACCGGAAAGGAGCTGCTCGCCCGAGCCATCCACCGGGCCAGCCCCCGCCGCGACAGGGCGTTCGTCGCCGTCAACTGTGGCGCCATTCCCCCCGAGCTGGTCGAGTCGGAGCTCTTCGGCCACGAGAAGGGCGCCTTCACCGGCGCGGGGTCCACCGCCGCCGGGCAGTTCGAGCAGGCCGACGGCGGCACCCTCTTCCTCGACGAGGTGGGCGAGCTGCCTGGAGCGGCCCAGGTAAAGCTGCTGAGAGCCGTTCAGGAGGGCGAGATCGTGCCCCTCGGCGAGAGCAAGCCCGTGAAGGTCGACGTGCGCATCGTCGCCGCCACCAACCGCACGCTGACCGAGGAGATCGCCTCGGGTCGCTTCCGGGAAGATCTCTTCTACCGGCTAGCTGTGGCCGTCTTGAAAATCCCCCCACTCCGCGAGCGCCAGGGCGACATGGGCATGCTCATCGACCACCTGCTCGTCCAGGTGAACCGCGAGGCCCAGAGCGAGCCCGGCTTCAAGGAGAAGAAGCTTTCCTCTGGCGCAAGAAATCTTCTTCTGGCGCACCCATGGCCGGGCAACGTGCGCGAGCTGGGCAATACCCTGCGCCGCGCCGCCATTTGGAGCGAGGGGGCCTCCATCTCGTCGGAGGACGTGCGCGAAGCCTTGCTTCCCGTGGCCACCAATACGCGACGGGACGTGCTCGGTCGGCCCCTTGGCGGAGGCTTCGACTTGCGAGACTTGTTGAAAGAAGTCGCGCAACATTACCTCGTGCGCGCGATGGATGAGGCGAAGGGCAACAAGACGAAGGCGACGGAGCTGGTGGGCCTGCCGAGCTACCAGACGTTGACGAACTGGCTGAAGAGCTACGAGGTGCAGGGCTGATGGCACGAACCTTGAAGATGGCCTCGGCATGCCCCAACGCACTCCAGGAGGAGGTCCCGCACATGAAGTCCCAGAACTTCGAGTTCCTGCGGGCGAAGCGCGCGGTGCTCGCGGACCTCGCGGGCTTTCGCCGAGCGCTACGCCCACGAGGACCCCGCGAGCTCGCTCATCAAGCAGCGCAGCTTCGTCGAGCACGTCGTCGCGGCCATCTACGAGAGCTACCGCCTACGGCCGCCGTACTCCGACAACCTGAACGACCTGATGAACGAGACCGCCTTCCGGCAGGCGGTGCCCGAGGTCGTGCAGAACAAGCTCCACGCCGTGCGCAAGGCCGGCAACCACGCCGCGCACCCACGGCGCCCCATCACCAGCCAGCTCTCGCTCGAGTGCTTGACGCAGCTCTTCGACATCGCGCGCTGGTTCCTCGTCCAGGTCGACCGGCGGCGAACTCGACGCGGCCCCGAACGTACGTGCCTCCGCCCCCCGTGCCGAACAGCGGCGCGAAGACGAAGGACGCTCTCGAGAAGCTGCGGCTCGCCGAGGCGAAGTACGAGGCAGTGCTCAAGCAGCTCGACGAAGAGACCCGAAGGCGGCTCGAGGCGGAGCGCACCGCAACAGAGGCCACGCGACCGAGCAAGAGAACGCCGGAAGGACCAGGGCTCCAGGAGGTCGCCAGGTCGCTCCTCAGTTCAACGAGGCACACCACCCGTCGCCGCCTCATCGACCAAGCCCTGCTCGCCGCCGGATGGAACGTCGGCATCGATGGCAAGAATACCGAGCAGGTGAAGCAGGAGCTGAAGCTCGCGGGCCTCCCGACGCCGAGCGGCGATGGCTTCGCCGACTACGTGCTCTACGGCGACGACGGCAAGCCGCTCGGGGTCATCGAGGCGAAGAAGACCGCGAAGGATGCGCGCGCAGGAGGCGAGCAGGCGCGCCAGTACGCCGACGGCTCGAGAAGGCGACCGGCGTGCGCCCCGTTGTCTTCTTCACGAACGGTATCGACGTGTTCCTGTGGGACGACGCGCAGAAATACCCGTACCGGAAGGTCTACGGCTTCTACTCGAAGGACAGCCTCGAGTACCTCGTCCACCAGCGCGTCGGCAAGAAGGCGCTCGCCCACATCGAGCCGAACCTCGCGATCGCCAACCGCATGTACCAGCTCGAGGCGGTCAAGCGCGTCACCGAGCGCTTCGAGAGCAAGTTCCGCAAAGCCCTCGTGGTGCAGGCCACCGGCACGGGCAAGACCCGCGTCGCCATCTCGCTCTGCGACGTGCTGATGCGCGCGGGCTGGGTCAAGCGCATCCTCTTCCTCTGCGACCGCAAGGAGCTGCGCCGCCAGGCCGACCGCGTCTTCAAGGAGTTCCTGCCCGGCGAGCCGCGCGTCGTCGTCGGCGCCGCGACGGCCAACGATCGCGACAAGCGCATCTACCTCGCCACCTACCCGGCGATGATGAAGTGCTACGAGGACTTCGACGTCGGCTTCTTCGACCTCATCATCGCCGACGAGTCGCACCGCAGCATCTACAAGAAGTTCCGCTCGCTCTTCCAGTACTTCGATGCGCTGGAGGTCGGCCTCACCGCGACGCCGGTGAAGTTCATCGAGCGCAACACGTACGAGCTGTTCGCCTGCGAGAACGGCGACCCGACCTCGGCCTTCGACTTCCAGCAGGCCATCGAGTCGAAGCCGCCTACCTCGTGCCGTTCCGGGTGATGCAGGTGAGCACCAAGTTCTCGCGCGACGGGATCCAGTACCGGCAGATGACCGAGGAGCAGCGCGACCAGCTCGAGGACCAGGACCCACAAGCGCAGGCCGTCGACTACGACAGCGAAGACCTCGACAAGTATTTCTTCAACAAGGACACCACGCGCGCCATCTGGCGCTCGCTGATGGAGGACGGCATTCGCGAGGGCACCGGCACCCACGTCGGCAAGACCATCGTCTTCGCCCGGAACCACCAGCACGCGGTCCACCTGGCCAGGGTCTTCAGCGAGATGTACCCTCAGTACGGCTCCGTGTTCTGCCGCGTCATCGACAACCAGGAGCCGAAGGCCGAGCAGCTCATCGACGACTTCAAGAATCCCGCCAACGAGCTGACCATCGCCATCTCGGTCGACATGCTCGACACCGGCATCGACGTGCCCGAGGTGGTGAACCTGGTCTTCGCCAAGCCGGTGAAGTCGTACGTGAAGTTCTGGCAGATGATCGGCCGCGGCACGCGCCTGCGCAAAGACCTGTTCGGGCCCGGAAAGGACAAGACCGAGTTCCTCATCTTCGACCACTGGCAGAACTTCTGGTTCTTCGACGAGAAGTACAAGGAGGCGCAGCCGGCGCCGCAGAAGTCGCTGCTCCAGCACCTCTTCGAGGCGCGCGTGGAGCTGCTCCAGACGGCCATCGACAAGATGGACGAGGTCGCCATCGCGATCGCGGAGCAGCAGGTCCTGGGCGACATCCGCGCGGTGCGAGACACGAACGCCATCGACGCCCGCGACAAGTGGAAGGAGCTGACGCAGCTCGCCGATGGCGACCGCGTCCATCACTTCGCGGCCGCTACCAAGGCCGACCTCCTCTCCATGGTCGCGCCGCTCCAGCACCTGCGGAGCATTCGCGGCGACGAAGACGCCTACCGCTTCGACCTGCTCATGACGCGCTTGCAGGTCGACCTGCTCAAGGGTGGGCCCACCGCGCCCAGGGTGCAGGATCTCCGGGCCGCGTCGTCGAGGCCGTCGAGCTCCTGGCCAAGAACCAGAACCCGGTGAAGGCCAAGGCCGACGCCATCAAGCAGGTGCGCAGCAAGGACTTCTGGGCGAGCGTCGAGGTCCAGCACCTCGAAGGGGCTCAGGAGCGAGCTGCGCGGCATCATGAAGTACCAGCAGTTGCCCACGACCACGCGCGTGGAGCCGCCGATCTTCGACGTGACCGACGACGGCTACGTCACGGAGGCATACATCCCACGCCTCGAGGGCCTCGACCTCGTCGAGTACCGTTCGCGCGTCGAGCGCGTGCTCGCGAGCACTTCGCGGAGAACCCCGTCCTTGCGCGCATCCGCGCGGGCAAGCCGGTGCAGGAGAGCGAGCTCGAAGAGCTGGCCACGCTCGTGCTCCAGGTTGACGACAAGGCCAACGTCAAGCACCTCGCTGGGCACGACCCGGAGACGCGGCGGTCGCTGCTGACGGTCTTCCGGGCCTCGTCGGGCTCGACGCCGGCGGTCGAGAAGGCCTTCACTGGCTTCGTCCACAAGCACCCGTCGCTGTCGGCGCAGCAGCTGCGCTTCCTCCAGGTGCTGCAGAACCACATCGCCCAGAACGGCGGCATCGAGCTCGAGCGGCTGTACGAGCCGCCATTCACGACCATCCACGCGGAGAGCATGGACGGCATCTTCCCCCATCCCGGAGACGTCGATGAGCTGCTCGCCATCCTCAGCGTCTTCGAACAAGCGCGCGACCCCAAGCGATCGCCCGCCCGCGAGCCAAGCATCATGAGCACCCTGACGACACAGCAGAAGAGCGACATCGACAAGCTCTGGACCGAGTTCTGGACCGGCGGCATCACCAACCCGCTCACCGTCATCGAGCAGATCTCGTTCCTCATGTTCGCGCGCCTGCTCGACGTGATGGAGACGACCGGCGAGCGGCGCGCAGAGCGCACCAAGAAGCCGTTCAAGGGCCGGTTCACTGGCCCGAACGATCCGCGCCGCTGGAAGAACTTCAAGCAGAAGGACGCCGCCGAGCTCTTGCGCGTGGTGCGCGACGAGGTGTTCCCGCACTTCCGCAAGCTGAACGGCGGCACGACCTTCGCCGAGTACATGCAGGACGCGCAGCTCATGATCCAGAAGCCGAGCCTCTTGGTCTCGGCGGTGAACATGATCGACAAGCTGCCGATCACCGACGGCGACGCGAAGGGCGACCTCTACGAGTACCTGCTGAGCAAGCTCACGACGGCGGGCATCAACGGCCAGTTCCGCACGCCCCGCCACATCATCCGCTTCATGGTGGAGCTCTTGGAGCCCAAGCCCACCGAGACGATCGGCGACCCCGCGTGCGGCACGGCGGGCTTCCTCGTCGGCGCGCTCCAGTACCTCCAGGAGCAGCACACCTCGCAAAGGGTAAGGTGAAGGGCGAGAGCGGCGAGACCATCTACACCGGTGACCTGCTCGAGCCCTATCGCGCGCACATCCAGAGCGGCATGTTCCACGGCTTCGACTTCGACGCGACCATGCTCCGCATCGCGTCGATGAACCTGATGCTCCACGGCGTCGACAACCCCGACATCCACTACCAGGACACGCTGTCAAACTCGTTCCCGGAGAAGTTCGGCAAGCAGGCCACCGGCGGCTTCGACGTCATCCTCGCGAACCCGCCGTTCAAGGGCAGCCTCGACGAGGGCGACGTCCACCCGACGCTGACGCAGGCGGTGAAGACCAAGAAGACCGAGCTGCTCTTCGTCGCGCTCGTCCTGCGCATGCTCAAGAAGGGCGGGCGCAGCGCGACCATCGTGCCCGACGGCGTGCTCTTCGGGTCGAGCAAGGCGCACACCGCGCTGCGCACACTGCTGGTGAAGAGCCACCAGCTCGAGGCGGTCATCTCGCTGCCTCCGGGGGTGTTCAAGCCCTACGCGGGCGTCTCGACTGCGATCTTGGTCTTCTCCAAGGGCGGCAAGACCGACCACGTCTTCTTCTACGACGTCCAGGCGGACGGCTTCTCTCTCGACGACAAGCG